>JAFDET010000106.1 GCA_019310195.1 Deltaproteobacteria bacterium | reverse complement strand
GCCGGTTGAGCCGCGACGCGCCGTCGGCTCGTGGGGTCGATCGCGAGTTCCGGGTGCTGCTGGTCTCGGCAACCGCGGCCCTCACCCTGGGCCTGCTGCCCATTACCGTTCTTCCCCTGCTCATCGGGACCTGGGTCGAGCACCTCGGTGCCAGCGCTACCCGCGCGGGAGTGATCGGCGCTGCGGAGCTCGGCGGCATGGCGCTCGCCAGCTTCGCACTGGCGCCTCGCATGCACGTGCTCTCCCGGCGTCGGGTCGCCCTGATAGCCGGCCTCGGCGTCCTCCTCAGCCATGTCGTCTCGGCAGCGGTCGCCGACCTGGATCTGCTGCTCGTGGTTCGCGTGCTGGCAGGGCTGTGTGCGGGGAGTGTGCTGGCCTCGGCCTCGGCCGCGATCGCCGGCGCCCGGGAGCCCGAGCGCATGTTCGCCTGGACCGGGGTGTTGGGGGGAGTGCTGGCTGCCGGCTTGCTGGTAGCGACGCCGCTGGCGATCGAACGGGCGCAGACCCCGGGAGCCTTTGTCGCACTCGCGCTCGTTGCCGCGGCGAGCCTGCCCTTCCTCCTGCTGCTCCCTCCAGGTGCGGAAGACCGGAAGTTCGAGCAGGAGGCCGAGCCCCCCCGCGCGGGCTCGGGGGCCACGTTGGCGCTGCTCGCCGCCGGGGCGCTGATGGCTGTGGCGCAAGCCGCGATCTGGGCCTTCTCGGAGCGTATCGGCGGTGCCGTGCAGCTGTCGCCTCGCGCCATTGGCTGGGTCCTCGGCGGGGCCACCCTCATGGGGATCGGAGGGTCCGTCCTGGCCGGGATCCTCGGCCTCACCCGGGGCCGTGGCGGCCCGCTCGCGTTCGGCTATGCCGGCTGCGCCGTTTCGATTGCGCTGGTCGCGAGCGCAAGCGGTGGGGCGATCTTCAGCGTCGGGCAGCTTGCTCTGGCGCTGACGTACAACTTCACCTCGCCCTACCTGATGGGACTCGCCGCGGCGCTGGATCCGCAGGGGCGGATCGCGGCCGGGTTGAGCGGAGCGCTCCTGGTCGGCGCCGGCATCGGGCCGGCTCTGGCGGGCGTCGTCGTCGAGTGGGGCACGTTCACAGCCCTCGGCGGCGTCAGCGTAGGGGTGACGGGGGTATCCGCCGTCCTGCTGCTCCCCGTGCTGCGCAGCATGCGCCGCCGCTGACGGCGGCGGTTCGGGCGACGCTGCGGCCCGGAGAGCGCGGAAGGCGCGCACCGCGATACTCGTGCCCCGATCCCAGAGCGCATGTCCGGTGCCGTTCCCGGGTCTACGCCCGCGCCATGCGCTGGTCGAGCGCCGCCCGGAGGGGCGCCGGCAGCGAGCCGTCGGCATCCGCGAGCTCCAGGCGGGGGACGCCGCTGCGGGTCTGGAAGGCGCGGTGCAGCACCGGTTCGTCCCAGATCGAATCAAGGTCGAAACGGGCCAGACCCTGGGCGCTCAGCATCGCGCCGAAGCCGCCCAGCATGCGCACCACCACCCGGTTGACGGCGTTGACGAAGAAGGCGGACGTGTGGGGGTCGTCGAGCACACCCTCGCGCTCGTCCTGCGGCATGTGCGCGCGGTTCTCCACCAGCCAGGCCAACGAGAGCATGTCGTGGGCCACCACGTCGGTGCTGGCGAAGATGAGTCCGGTCTCCGGCTCGCTCACCCAGCCCTGATCCGGACCCAGGGTGGTCAGCACCTTCGTCGCGCTGGTCAGCACCAGCCGCTGCTTGGCCTCGAGCGTGGGGAGGGTGTTGGCGTCGGCGGTCTTGGCCGCGAAGTCGGCAGCGTCGCGGTGGTACTCGAGGCGCGTGTCGTGGCGCCACCAGCCGACGGCCGCCTTGAGGCCCAGGGTCGTTCCCGCGAGCAGGTGGCGCGCGCAGCGGGGCATGAGGATCACGTGGTCTGCTTCGCGGAGCACGGAGGGGAGCATCAGCGCGCCACGCCAATGGTCGCCCACCCGGGGCTCCTCGGCGAAGAAGCCGTCCCAGCCCGCTTCCTCGAAGGCGTGGACCTCGGCACCGGCGTCCCGCGCCGCCGCAGCGATCCCATTCTCCTGCAGAAGCGCATGCGTGCTGCCGCTGGTCTCGTCCGGCGAGAAGCGCAGGAACTGGACGCCGGACATGTCGGCCACGATCACGCGGCCCGCGCCCTTCTCCCTGAGCAGCCCCACCATCGCGCGCACCGCAACAGGGTCCGTGGTCGAGGGGTAGGTGTGCCCGGAGTTGCAGACGGGCTTCAGCAGGACCGTATCGCCGCGCGAGAGCCACGCGAAGTCGGTGGTGGCTTCGGCCACGGTGCGCACCGCACGCTCGGTGGCTTCCGCCGGTGAGCCGCGGGCCACGCCCGCGGCGACGACCGGCGTCGCATCTCCGGGCGCGTAGGGCAGATGCGTCAGGTCCGTCGTCCGCCCGGGGACGCAAGCGCATCCGGGCAGCGCCAGGCTGGCGGCGCTCCCCGCGGCCAGCACGCCGAACTGGCGTCGGGTCAGGTGCTCCGATCGACTCCCGAACTCACGGCTCATCGAAGGAGAGGGTAGGGCGTCGGGGCATCGGTGTCGCTCCGGCGCGCTCTGCGGCGCGGCGACGGGGCTCCGTCGAACCCGGCCCTCAGTAGCGTCCGGTGAGCTGGTTCACCCACTTGTGCAGGCTGTGAAAGCTGAAGCCGGGCGTCACGTACATGACGGCGCAGGTTCCGGTCAGCACGTCCAGCCCCCGCTCCTCGGCCAGGGCCAGCGCCTCGGGGGTGTCGCGGCCCATGTGGATCCAGACGTGTTGAATTCCCGCGTCGGCGGCCCGCGCGACCCAGTCACGCGTCTGTTCGGGCGGTACCTCCAGGACCACGGCGTCCACCTTCTCCGGAAGCGAGGCCAGGTCCGGGTAGGCGCGGTCCCCCTCGATCTCCGACGCCGAGGGATCCACGGCATACGCCGTCCGTCCCTGCTTGCGGAGCTCGCGGTAGCTCAGGGTGGGAAATCCCTTCTTCGCGGTGTCTCCGACGAAAGCGAAGCTCTCGCTCTCCCAGAAGCGCTCGTGGGCGGTCGGCATCGGCTGACCCTCCTGGTGACCCCCCGGCTTCTCAGGATCCTACGGTCTTTCGGGCTCGTCTGCCTTGGTGGGGACGTAGACCGGGCCGGGCGGACGGTAGCGGGACGGGCCCAGCAGGATCCGTGCGCGCGTGGCCGTGCCCGGGTTGTGCCGCAGGCCAGGCCAAGGGTATGGGGCCCGGCGGCGAGCCGGTAGACTAGGCCCGCCGTGCAGCTCCCCCTCGCAGGCCAGCCGCTCCACACCCGCTCGCTCCTCATCGAGCTGTCGAACGCTCCCGACGGCCTGCGCGTGTGGGGGCAGGTCCTGGACCTGCGTAAGGCCAGCTTCGTTCCCATGGTGGAAGAGCTGCACACCGCCGGTCTGATTCACGACATGAGCCTGGATCTCGGCGTCGATCCCGCGACGCGCGCAATCCGAACGCTTCAGGTGGCGCAGCGCCGCGTGGCGGTCGAAGCGTCGGCGCAGACCGGGGGCCAGAGCTGCCGGGACGTGCAGCCGCGCCTGCAGGAGCTGGTGGGCTGTGCGCTCGACGACGGATTCCCCGCGGAGCTGCAGGAGGTCTTCGGGGGGCCGCGCGGCTGCAGCCACCTCCTCACCCTGCTCCACCTGATGGCTTCGAGCCTGCCGCCGGCGCTCGACTTCGAGGCGTCTCAGGGAAGCCGGCGCCCGGGCGAGCTGATCTTCCGGCGCAGCGTCTTCGTCGACGGCCACGAGCCCGCCGAGGGCCGGCTGCACCTCTCGGTGCAGCTCATGGACTTCCACAGCGCGCCGCTGGACTCCGTGGAGGATCGGCTGGGCATCCTGGCGCGCCAGTACGAGGCGCGCGTGCTGGCCGACGTGGATCTCTCGAACCTCGAGGTCCTGGATCTGGCCGCCATCGAGCGCGACCGCAGCGCGGCGACCCTCGGCCAGGCCACCTGGCGAAACGAGGCCGAGAAGGTGTCGGGGCTGGTGGGCCGTCCGGTCATGCCCGGCTTTGGCAAGGAGGTGCGCCGGCAGCTCGGTGTGGAGCCGGCGAATCGCCAGCTGGTGGATGCCCTGGGCCAGGTCGCCCCGGGCTTCGTGCAGTGCACCCCGGCGCTCGCGGATCGGATGATCCAGCAGCTCGCCCGAGGTCGCGGTGAGGGCGGTGGGGCGAAGGGAGGCTCCGTGTTTCCCGAGTTCATGACTCGCGGTGGCGGAAAGAACGCCTGCTATATGTGGCGCGAGGACAGCCCGCTGCTGACCGCGCGGCCGATTCCTCGCGACTGAGCCGAGGGTTCCAGCTCGAGGAGGGCAGGGTGCGTCGAGTCCTGGTGATCGCGGCGGTGCTCCTGGCGGTAGCCGTCGGGGCCCTGGTTCGGCTCGACGGGCTCTTCGTCGAGCCCGAAGCGCAGCGCATCGACTCCCTGGCCGCCGAGCTCGGCATGCAGACCCTGCTGTGCGTCTTCGCCCACCCCGACGACGAGATCCTGGCCGCGGGCGCCCTGGACGATGCGACCCGACGCGGCGTCCGCGTTCACATGATCACCGCCACGCGCGGGGAGAAGGGAACCCCGGACGTGTCCGTCTCGGGCGCCGAGGAGCTGGGGCGTGTGCGCGAGGCCGAGCTTCGCGAGCACGGGCGCGTCCTGGGCCTCGTCGAGCAGATCGTGTGGAGCCTGCCCGACCGCGACGTCGAGCTGCATCTGGAGAAGGTCACCGCGGATCTGGTGCGCGAGATCCGCCGCATCCGCCCCGATACGCTGATGACCTTCCACCCGGCCAGCGGCTACACCTACCATCCCGATCACCGGGCGGTGGGCAGCGCCGCCACCGCGGCCGTGGAGCAGACCGGCGGCGAGGTGCGGCTGGTCTACGTGCTGGCTCCGCGCGGCGTGATGGGCAGCCTGGGCGGCGAGCCCGGCGCGCAGGTGGCGGCGAACCAGCCGGCGCCGACCTACGCCATGCCCATCGACGCCGAGGTCAAGCTGCGCGGCTGGCGCATCCACGCGTCCCAGGCAGGCTACGTGCGGCGGGCGTGGAAGGTGCCGCCGCGCCTCCTCTACTTCTTCTTCGATGAGGAGCACTACTGGGTGCCCTGACGGGTCGGAGACCCGCCGTGCCGCAAGTGGCATACTGGGGTCGCCACCCAAGGAGGACCCCCCATGGCCGATATCAGTGGCGGCGAGCTTCTGGCCCGCTGCCTCGCGACGGAAGGCATCCGCTTCGTCTTCGGGCTTCCCTGCCCCGAGATCGACCCGCTGCTGGCGGCGCTGGACGGGCACGGGATCCGCTTCGTGCCCGTGCGCCACGAGGCGGCCGCCTGCCACATGGCCGAGGGCGTGTACAAGACCACGGGCACGGCGTCGGTGGTGCTGGGCAACCCGGGCCCCGGCTCGGCGAACCTGCTGCCCGGCGTCATCACCGCACGGCACGAGGGAGTGCCGCTTCTGGCGATCACCTCCCAGCACCGGCTGGGCGTCGTGTACCCGTCACCGCCCTCCACCTTCCAGGGGCAGGACCAGCTCGAGGCCTTCAGCGCCAGCGTGAAGTGGGGCGGGCCGATCCTGGAGTGGGGCCGCATCCCCGACGTCACGCGCCTGGCGTTCCGCGAGATGTGGTGCGGTCGTCCGGGACCGGTGCAGCTGGAGATTCCGGCGCCGGTGCTCTACGCCACCGGCGACGACGTGGCGGCGCCGGTGCTCGCGCCGCAGCGCTACCGGGCGGAGGCGCCCCAGGCCTCCGAATCCCAGCTCGAGCAGGTGGCGGAGTTGCTGGCCGGCGCCGAGCGGCCGCTGGTGTTGGCGGGCTCGGGCGTGGACCGGGCCGGCGCCAACGACGCGCTGCTGCGGATCGTGGAGCTGCTGGGCTGCGCTGTGCTGGGAACCATGGCGGGCCGTGCCGTGGTGCCGCTGGATCACCCGCAGAGCTTCTACCCCTACAGTGCCGGGGCCGATGGGGTGCGGCGCGAGGCCGACGTGGTGCTGGTGGTCGGCTCGCGGCTCGGCAACCTGGATCTGCCCTACGACAAGTACTGGGGAGACCCGGCGACGCAGCAGCTGGTGCAGGTGGACCTGGATCCCCGGCACCTGGGCGTGACCCGGCCCTTGGCGCTGGGCATCGTCTCCGACGCCAAGGGGTTCCTCGAAGGCCTGCTGCGCGTGCTGGAGAAGCGCGGCGTTCAGCCGCGTCCCTCGACAAGCCTGGACCGCCATCGCGAGGCCGAGCAGTCGGCGTGGAGCGAGCAGATGCAGGTCGTGGACGGCTGGCAGGGCGAGGGGCTGCACCCGGCTCACGCCATGCGCGCGATCGGCGAGGTCTTCGGCCGCGACGCGATCTATGCCACCGACGGGGGCTTCACGTCGCTGTGGGCGCATTGGCTGTTGCCGCCGACGCAGCCCCGCTCCTACCTGAACATTCTGGAGCTGGGCATGCTGGGTACCGGCATCCCTTCGGCGGTGGGGGCCAAGCTGGCCAACCCGGACCGGGAGGTCGTCTGCACCACGGGCGACGGTGCGGCCGGCTTCAACTTCATGGAGATGCAGTCCGCCGCGCGCGAAGGCCTGAACCTGACCACCATCGTATTTGCCGAGGGATCGTGGAGCATGGAGGAGCCCAACGAACGCATGACCTGGGGCCGCACCTTCGGCACGGAGCAGGGCGAGATCCGCTGGGACGTGGTCGGCCAGGGACTGGGCTGCGCAGGGTTCTACGCGGAGACTCTCGACGAGGTGCGTCCCGCCCTGGAAGCGGCGAAGGCGCACGACGGGCCCGCGGTGGTCTGCCTGCGCACCAACCGTGAGGCCAATATGTCGACGCCGATCGACCCGGTGCTGCGCTTCGGGGAGGTGTACCAGGGGCCCAGGGCCGGCTGACCCAGGCCCGGCGCTACCAGCGCGAGCGCGATTCCTCGGCGAAGCCCTGGAGATCCCGGATCTCCAGGGTCTCGCCGTTCTCGCGCGTAAAGCTCCCGGCCCAGCGGCCGAACGCCTGATGGACCTCGGTGCCGAGGATCAACAGCTCCGTCCGGCTGTGCTTGTCGTAGATCGGCTCCAGCGTCAGGTCCAGGCGCCCGTCGGGGGTGCGCACCTTCCAGGGCCGCAGCGGTGCATCCCAGTCGTAGTCCCACTCCAGCTCGTCGCCCAGCTTCTCGAGTCGGCCGTCGACGATCATGCCGTTCTCGGTGAAGCCGGTGCCGTCGGTCCACTTGCCTCCGATCTGCAGCCCGAAGGTGCGTCCATCGGCCAGGCGTCCCGCACCGCCGCCCCAGTTCCAGCGCGTGCGGTAGGGCCAGCGGCCGCGCCCCACGTCCAGCACGCCCCACGCGTCGCCCCGATCGCCACCGAAGCTCCAGCTCGCATCGCCCACGCGCAGCACGCCCTGCGCCGGGCGCGCCTGGTGCTTCGAGGTGTACTGGAAGCGGGTCTCACTCCACGGGATCACCACGTTCAGCGACTCGTGGCCCTCCGGCTGGGCCACCCGCGCCTCCAGCTCTCCGGGCGTCCCGTCCTTCTCGCGCCAGCGCGCGCGCAGGGTCGTGCCGGCGTCGTCGTCGCACAGGTCGAGCTCCATGCCTCCGGCCCGGTAGCGCAGGGGCTCCGTGCCCGGGTGCTCCGGCAGGCGCAGCCCGCGCGCCAGGGGCACGATCGTGTCGCGGCCGCCCGACGTTCCCTTGGCCAGGTCCGCCCACCAGACCCCCGCGATCCCGATGTAGTCCACGTCGGCGTAGACCACCGAGAGGGTGAGCTCACCGGCCAGGACGCCCCACCAGTCCCAGCGCTTGGTCCGGCCCCAGGCGCCGGCCAGGTTGGCGCGGTGGAGGGGGCGTCGCGACCAGCCCCGCGCTGCGGGGTTCAGGCGCCGGCCGTCGGGCAGGCACAGGTCGACCGGCTCGCGGATCTCGGGCTCGTGGGTCGCCATCCGGAACCTCCCCGGCCGCTGGGGCCTGATGTCGGTGATAGCATCGCTGCTCCGGGGCCGGCCATCCGCCGGCCGACACCGGCGCGGAGGAGAGCGTGGCGGTTCCCTGTCCGGGCTGCGGACGCCAGTACGACGTGACGCTCTTCGAGTTCGGGCGCACGCTGTGGTGCACCTGTGGAAGCCGCGTCGGGCGTGAGACCCGAGCGCGCCGGCTGGATGCGGCGGCGGGCGCGCGCTTCATCGCCGACGCCATGCTGGGCCGGCTGGCGCGCTGGCTGCGCCTGCTCGGCTTCGACTGCGCCTGGGAGGCGCACATCCCCGACGAGCGACTGGTGCGGCGCGGCGTCGAAGAGGGGCGCGTGATCCTCTCGCGCGATCGCGCCCTGGCGGACGAGTGGCGAGTGTCCGAACTCCACCTGCTGCAAGCCGAGAAGGTGCGCGATCAGCTGGTCGAGGTTGTGCGGCGCTTCGATCTCGCTCCGGACATTCGCCTGCTCACGCGCTGCAGCGAGTGCAACGAGCCGCTCGCGCCGTTGCCGGCAGCGCTGGCTGCGGAGCGTGTTCCCGCGCGGGTCCTCGAGCGCCAGCGCCGCTTCTCCGGGTGTCCGGCCTGCGAGCGGGTCTACTGGGAAGGCACCCACACGGATCGCATCAAGCGCTTCGTCGATGGGATCGTTGCGGAAGCCTCGGGGGCGCCGGGCTAGTGGCTCTCGCGCCAGGCGTCCCACACGTCCTCCATGGGCGGAAGCGCTTCGCGGTCGCCGAAGACCTCGCCCGCGAGGATCGGACCCAGCAGATCGGTTTCGAGCACGGCGCCGGCGGTGGTGACGCCGCCGCGCATGACCCCTGCGATGCCCGGGCCCGACGGCGTGCTGGCGCCGCACAGGTAGAGCCCCGGAATCTCCGTGGCGGGCCCGACGCGCAGGGGCCCCGCCTGGCTGCAGCTCAGCTCGATGCCGTAGGACGTGCCTCCGGTGGAATGCGTGAAGCGCTCCTGGCTGATGGGTGTGGCCGCCTCCTCCCAGACGATGTGCTCCCGGATGTCCGGGATCACGTCCTGGGCCTGGTCGATGAGCCGGTCGGTGACCACTTGCTTGAGGCGCCGGTACTCGGGATCGCGGTGGTAGCGGCCGCCGTCGGCCGGCCCGACATCGACACCGAAGGTCGCGTAGTCGCGCGGCACCAGGGTCATGATCTGCAGGTTGCTGCAGCCCTCGGGCGCGATGTGGGGCGTGACGGGATCCTTGAGGCTGGCGGTGGTGATGTAACACATGTCGCTTTCGGGGATGCGCCCGGCGTCCAGCTCGTCGTACACGCCCTCGATGTCGTAGTCGCCCCAGATGAAGTGGTTCGAGTTGGGCATGCCGCGTTCCACCAGGTCCACGTCCAGCCCCAGGTAGACGCAGAAGAGCGGAACGGCCATGCGCAAGGAGCGGATGCGCTCGACGGTCTCGGGCGCCAGGTGGGATTCGCCCACCAGCTCGAAGAACGTGCGCTTCAGGTCGGCGTTGGAGACCACGATCGGCGCCTCGATCTGCTGCGCCTCCCGTGTCTTGCGCCCGGCCACGACGCCGGCCACGCGGCCGTTCTCGACGCGGATCTCCCGCACCGGGCAGCGCGTGCGCACCTCTCCGCCGTAGGCGCGGATGGCCTCGATGAGGCGCGCGGCGATCACCTGACCGCCGCCTTCGGGGTACCAGGCGCCGCGCAGGAAGTGGTCGGTGACGCCCGACGCCACCGCTACCGGCGTCTCCGAGGGACGCACCGCGTAGCAGCCCTGCTCGCCGAGCAGCACGCCGGTCGCGCGCTGCGAGAGCTTGTGCTCCTCGAAGAGCTGGGTCACCGGTCGCAGCCCCCACTGCAGGAAGATGGGCGCCTGGTCCGCCAGGTCGCCCATGGCCAGCTCATTGCGGCCGAGCTGATTGCCGGCCTTGGCCACGCCGCGCATGACGTCGAGCACGGCGTTCAGTCCTTCGCGCTCGTCGGGGAAGGTCTCCAGGAGCCGTGCGCGGTAGCGGTCCCAGTTGGCCGGCACGCGGAAGGTGAGATCCGGGAAGTGCAGGGTCGAGTAGCCGTCCGGGTCGAGGGGGCGGAAGACCACGCGCTCGGCCAGCCCCACGCCGTTCAGGACGGCGGTGATGACGCCGTCTCGGCCGCACTCGCCGATGTAGTGGATGCCGACGTCGAACTCCCAGTCCTGCCCCTGTGCGCCGACCCGCAGCGCACAGGTAGGCGGCGCATGCGAGGCCGCCCAGCCCCGATCCGATCACCACGGCGTCCCACTTCTCCGCTCCGCTGCTCATCGCTTCTCCTGGTTTCACGCTGCGGCAAAGACCTTGACACTTGGCGCAGCCAACCGTCAAGGAATCGGAGGTGGGGCATTCTGCCCCTCCGTCCTCGGCCGCTACCATGCGCAAGCGGCCATGAATGGGCAGGTGCACAGGGGGATCGTGATCGTGGGCGGCGGAATCGCCGGCCTGGCTTGTGCCCATCGCCTGGCGTCGTGGGGCCATGAGGTGGAGGTGCTGGAAGCCGAGGCCGACGCCGGCGGCCGCATGCGCAGCGAGCGGCACGGCGACTTCGTCGTGGACCGCGGC
>JAFDET010000105.1 GCA_019310195.1 Deltaproteobacteria bacterium | reverse complement strand
GGAGCTAGAGCCCCAGCCGGGAGATCGCGGCGTCGGCGGCGCGCAGGCCGGAGGTGACGGCGCCTTCGACGCTGGGCGCCACCAGGTGATCGCCGGCGAACCAGACGCGGCGGCCGGCGGCGGCGCGGTCGGCCTCCACGCGGCGCAGCCGGGCCAGGGCGCGGTAGCGGCCCACTTCGAAGCGCGGCAGGGCCAGGGGCCAGCGCGCCACGCGCACGTCGCGGGTGCGTTCGGTGGTCACCGGGAAGAGACGCTGGAGGGGCCGGCAGAGCTCCTTGGCGATGGCGTCGTCGGGCGCATCCAGGTGGGCACGGCTCCAGTCCGAGCGCGCCACCAGCCGGGCCACGGCGCAGCCGTCGGGAACGCGCCCACCCTGGCGACCCGGCTCCAGCGCCAGCGACGCGATGGGCCAGCCCTCGCTGTGCGGCACGCGCACCCGGAGCGGCCGCGCCGACACCGGATCGCTGAGCGTCACCTCCAGGGTGATGGCGGGCTCGTACGTCACGCCCGCGTGGAAGTCGCGCTCGGCGGGCGCCAGAACGTCGCGCGCCAGCTCCGCCGCCAGCGGTGCGGGCGTGGCCACCACCACGGCGTCGGCGCCGGCGGTTCCCTCCACCTCGTCCTCGCGGAAGTGCACCAGGGCGCCGCCCGGCGTGTCTGCGTCCACCTGCACCACCTCCGTCCCGGTGCGCACGTCCAGGAGCCCCGCCAGCTTGGCCACGAAGCCTCCGGCGCCCGAACGGAACAGGGCGGGCCGGGCGCCGCGGCGCGCTACGTAGCGCAGCAGGAAGAGAACACGGCTGGTCTCCTCCTCGTCGCCCAGGCAGTCGCCGGTGGTCTCGGGGCCGATCCAGCCTTGCAGTGCGCCGGCGCCGAAGTAGAGCCGGGCGAAATCGGCCAGACTGCGGTCGTCGTGGGGTGCGGCGCGCTCCGGGTACGCGGGATCCAGGTTGGCTCCGAAGCGGCGGACCAGCCGGCCCAACCGCACGCTGCGCGCCGCCGCCCGCAGCCCGACGCCGGGCCGGCGCAGCAGCGCCGCGGGCGAGGAGCCGTGCAGCTCGTGCACGAAGCCGGCTTCCACCAGGCCCACGCCCCCGGAGCGCAGCACCAGCAGCTCGTCCTCCAGCCCAGCGCCCTCCAGCAGGCGGCACAGCGAGCGGTCGGAGCTGGACAGCACCTGGGCCCCGGGCTCGGAGGTGAAGCCGTCGCGCACCTCACCGGCAAGTCGGCCACCCGCGCGGGCGCCCCGCTCCAGCACGGTCACGTCCGCGCCGGCGGTGGCCAGGCGCCATGCGGCGGCCAGGCCGGCGGCGCCGGCCCCGACGACGATGACACGGGGGGTGGCGGTCATGTGGGGAAGTCCCTCCGGGGGCCGGATCGTAGCAGTCCCGGGCCGCCGGCTCCCGGGGCTGAACCCCCCGCCGGGCCGACGCGTAGTACGGGGCGAGCCATGGGAGGGCTCGGGTACCGTGCAGCGACGTGAGATCCGACGAAGAGCTGATGGCCCGCGTGCAGCGGGGCGACGAGCCGGCCCTGAACGAGCTGCTGGAACGCTGGCGTCCGCGGCTCTTCGGCTTCTTGGTGCGCCGGGTCGGCGATGTGGCCGCCGAGGATCTGTTTCAGGAGACCTGGCTGCGGGTGGTGCGCTCGCGCGATCGGTACGACCCCAAGCGCCGCTTCTCCACCTGGCTCTTCCAGATCGCGAACAACCTGTGCCGGGACCGCGGCCGGCGGCGCAAGGTGGAAGAAGGATACAAAGAGACCGTGCGTGAGCAGGTGCAACACGACGCCGGGCGACTGGAGGCCCCGCCCCTGGACCTGCGGATGGACATACACCGCCGACTGGCAGCGCTGCCGGAGCGGCTCCGCGAAGTGCTGATCTTGCGCTACTACCATCAGCTCCCGGAGGCGGACATCGCCGAGGTCGTGGGTATTCCGCGCGGGACGGTGAAGAGCCGGCTGCATTCGGCCGTGCGCACCCTGCGCGGCCAGATGGCCGACGAGGAGGACGAAGCGTGAGCGACCCGTGTGCGGGCGTGCAGGAGCGGATGATCGACGCGCTGCTGGCTCACGCGGACGCGGCCGCGCCCGACCGGGTCCACGCGGAGACCTGCGCGGACTGCCGCGAGCACCGCGACGCTCTGCTGGCGCTGCGCAGCGGCCTGGACGCGGCGCCGGAGCCGGAGCTGTCGGCCGCCCTGGCGGAACGCACGCGCCGGCGCGCGGCGGACGCCCTGCTGCGGGAGACGGTTCCCCACCGCGCCCCGCTGGCCGAGGGCTTCGGGCGCGAGCTGCTGCGGCTCCTCTCCCCCGCGCTCCTGCTGCTGCCGCTGGTGGTGGCCTGGAATGCCGCGGTGCTCTTCTACTTCGGCGAACTTCTCGCCGGCCTGGTGCCGGCGGCCCTGCTCAGTGTCGCCGGCGCGGCCTACGCGCTGGCGGCCAGTGGCTCGGTGGCCCTGGTCTTCGGATCCATGCCGTTCGTGGCCCAGCGCGAAGCCCTGCGACGCATTCAGGAGGTGACTCCGTGACCGAGAACAAACGCTGCCCCTACTGTGCCGAGGAGATCCGCGTCGAAGCCATCAAGTGCCGCTACTGCGGTTCGCGCCTCGACTCGACCCCCGTCGCGACAGCCGCCCTCTCCGAGCCCTGGACCCGCCAGCGCCGCGGGGCCATGCTCGCGGGCGTCTGCGCCGGGCTGGCGGAACGATTCGAAATCTCGGTCACCGTGATCCGGCTGGCCTTCGTGATCGCGTTCCTGCTGGGCTTCGGCACCAGCCTGCTGCTCTACGTAGTGCTGTGGGTGGTGATGCCCGTGGACGAGAATGGTCCGGTGCTGATCGAGGACCCCGAGCGGGACTACGACCCGATCGAGTGAGGGTCGTCCCAGACGGCCTCGAGGCCCGCGATCACGTCGTGGAGCGTATCGAAGGGCTCGTAGCGGACGCCGCGCCCCCAAAGCTCCTCGGCCAGCGAGTCCTTGGCGAAGATCACGTCCGCCGCCAGGGCGCCGCACAGGTCCGAGACGCGCCCGTTTCCGACGTGGACGGTGACCGCCTCGGGACGCGCGGCGCGCAACTCATCGATGCAACGCGCCTTGCACACGCCGGTGCCGCAGAAGCAGCTCGGATCGGAAGGCCCAGCCGCGATCTTCCAGACGTTCCCTTCGTACCAGAGGCGGTTGGCGTCGTACTCGAAGCGCACACCCAGGAGTTCCTGGAGCCGGTCCAGGTTGTAGTCGAAGCCGTCGGAGAGCACGCGGAAGGGAACCCCGCGCTTGGCGCACCAATCCATCAGCGCCGTGGCGCCCGGGTCCAGCGAGATGCTGCGCAGGAAGGCCTCGAGCTGCTCCTCGGAGCACGGGAGACCGTCGAGGATCTCCAGGTTGAACTCCCACGCGGTCATCTCGCCGGCCAGGTAGCGCGCCCAGGCGCCCGGACGCCGGTCGGCGGCGTACTGCTGAGCCAGCGTCGCGCCCACGTCCTTGTCGATGAAGGTGCCGTCCATGTCGCAGAAGACGGCCAGGCTGGCACGGCCCGGCACCCGCACCAGGCGCGAGGCGTGAGGCTCGAGCGTCATCTGCAACGGCTCGACCTCCGCCAGGCCCAGCGCCGCCGCGTCCAGGGAGCGAGCCACCGCCACGTCGCCCGCGTTGACACCGGCCACCACGCCGCCGGACAGGGTTCGCGCCACGATCCCGCCGGGCACCGCCTCCTCCAAGAATCCCGCAGCTCGGGCGGTCCCCGCCAACCCGCCGGCGTCCACGCGCCGCGCCAGCTTCAAGGTCTCGCTCACGAGCCGGCGCGCGTCGGCGTCGAGCTGCGGCAGGTCGTCGGAGAAGATCGCCATCCCGCCGCTTGCGGCGACGGAGTGCGCCAGGGTCGCAGCCTCGTCGGCGCTGAGCGCGGTATCCTCGGTGCGGGCCATCAGACAGTCGGGATCGTTCTGCCAGAGCCGGCGATGCATCCACAGGCGGTTCAGCACGTTGCGCACCGCGTTCTTGGTGGCGGGCTGGGTCGGCTCGCAGCCGGGGATGCGGACCGCCGCATCCGACTCCCAGCTCGGCGCCACGTCGGGACCGATTCGCATGCCGTCGACGATGCCCACGGCGGGGCCCAGCGGACAGCCGCAGCCCAGCAGGAAGGCGCGATCGCCGCAGCCGCGGCGGATCGCTTCGAGGCCCCGGCGCAGGCGCTGGGCGCGGGACACGTGGGGGTCGGCGCCCTGTGCGCGCATGGCCTGGCTGTAGAGGAAGTCGAGCTTCTGGTACGTGAATCCCATCTCGACCAGCTGCGCAAAGACCGACTCCAGGTGCAGACAGACCGCGTCCAGGCTGGCATCCAGGACGTAGACCGAGGCGTCCGGCGTCCACATGGGGTGCAGCATCCCGCGGAACAGCCCGTCGGCGTCGCGCAGCAGCCACTCCGGGTGCTCTTGGAAGATCCGGCTTCCGGACACGGCGCAGAACGGCGCGGTCCACAGGCCCGCTTCAAAGCCGGCGGCGCGGATCTCCTGCGCCAAGGGAGCGATCCCGCGCGGGAACGTGTCGGCGGGCTCGAGCCAGTCGCCGATGGCGCGTTGATAGCCGTCGTCGATCTGCACCACGCCGACGGGAATCTCGTCGCGCGACGCAGCCAGGGCTTCCAGGTTGCGCAGCACGTCGTCCTCGGTGACGTCGTGGAAGAAATGGTACCAGGTGCACCAACCGGCCCGGAAGGGCGCGTGGGTTCGCGCCCCCGCCAGGCGGCCGTGCTCCTCGGCGTACTGCTCGAGCAGGAGTTGCGCGTCGCCGCCCAGGGCCACGCGAACGCGCTCGGTCTCGCGGGTGGCGCCCGGCGCCACGGGCGCCTCGCAGCGAAGCTCCACCTCCACGCGCACGCCCTCGGCATCACGGCGCAGGTAGATCACGCCGAAGTTGCGCCCGCGCTCCAGCACCCCCGCCAGCAGGGCGGCGTCGCCGGCCGACGCAGCGGTGCACAGGTCCGACTCGTGCCAACCGGCCCGATCCGGGGGCGGCTCGCCGAGCGCGTGCCACATGCCCCGCAGCCACGGGCCGGACGGAAAGGCCGGCTCGCCGGCGTCGTCCAGGAGCCGCGCCTCGGTGGTGGACCAGCTCTGCCAACCATGACGCAGGAAGCGCACGTGGGAGGTGTCCGGGCCGCACCAGCGGAAGCCCAGCACCACGGCCTCCAGCTCCATCGCCGCGTCGCCGGCGTTGCTGACGTCCACGTCGTAGCTGGCAGAATCGCCCTCCGCGTCCACCGCGACCGCCAAACGCCAGGGCCCGACGGCCACGCCGCCGGGCGCCAGGCGACCCTCACCAAAGAATGCATCCTCGCCCTGGCGCCAGCGCACGCCCAGGCGCACGGGCTCCAGGGAGCCCGCGAGGGGGTGGCGAACGACGGCGGCGGGACGGGACATGGGCGCGACAGTATAACGGGAGGGTGATGCCGAACCGCCCGAACCTGCCCGCCCGGCTACGCAGAGGCCCGCCCCTGCTGCTGGACGGGGCCACCGGAACCGAGCTCGAGGCCCGCGGCGTCCGCTCGGAGCTGCCGCTCTGGTCCAGCCACGCGCTGCTGGAGGCCCCGGACGTGCTGGCGGCGATCCATCGCGACTACGCCCGGGCCGGAGCCGAGGCCCTGACCGCCGCCAGCTTCCGGACCCAGCGGCGCACCCTGGAGAGAGCCGGCCTGGCGTCCCGCGCGGCCGAGCTGTCCGCCCAGGCGGTGACGTTGGCCCGGCGGGCCGGCGGCGACGTCTACGTGCTGGGCTCGGCGCCGCCGCTGGAGGATTGCTACCGGCCCGACCTCGTGCCCGATGACGAGAGCCTGCGCCGCGAACATGCGGAGCACGCCGGGAACCTGGCCGCGGCGGGCGCGGACGCGATCCTGGCCGAGACCCACAACACCGCGCGCGAGGCCCGGGCCGCGGTGGCCGCCGCCGCCGCCGTGGGCCTTCCCGTGATCGTCAGCTTCGTGTGCGGAGCGGATGCGCGCCTGCTGTCTGGCGAGCCGCTGGCCGAGGCGCTGGATGCGGTCGTGCCGCTCGCACCCCTGGCCGTGGGGGTCAATTGCCTGCCCCCGTCGGCCGTCGGTGCGTGCCTGGAGATCCTGGCCGCAACGGGGGTTCCCTTCGGCGTGTACGCCAACCTCGGCGCGCCCGGCGCCGAGCCGGCTGCGCCGCGCAGCGCTGCGTGCAGCCCCCACGACTACGCAGCCCACGCGCAGGCATGGGCGCGCGCGGGCGCCCGCTTCGTGGGTGGCTGTTGCGGCACCACGCCTGCGCATATTTCGGCCGTGGCTGCGCAGCGATCCGCGTGATTCGACACAATTTGTGTCACTCGACGCGTCGAGGGCACGCACCTCGCGCGCAGCACAATGTGCAGGAGTTGTGACCCTCGTTACCAAAATCAGGGGGTTACGACGGGTCGGCTGTCGATGGCACGGGGCTTGCTCTCTCTGAGGGCAACAACGCGCTCATCGCGCCCGGGCCGGCTACCCCTCCCCTCGCACTGTGCGAGGAGCCGGCCCGGGCGTTCTGCATTGGGGCTAGCCCGCATCATTCACGAAACCCTCTGCTGCGGACGCAGGGAGCACCCAATCTTCGCGACCTTCTCCCTGCGGGTCCCTCGACGTAGCTACGGCTACGCCTTCGTGCCCCTCCGGTCCGAGGGTCGCGAATCTCGGGCACTCCCTGCGCCCTCGCGACGAGGGATCATGAATGATGCGGGCTAGACTTCGCCCCATGCCCGAGGGACTGCCGCCGCTCCTGCCCGAACCGCGCCGCGCGGAACGGCTGCCGGGCCGGTTCGCGTTGCGCGCCGAGCGTCCCATCGTGCTGGGCGCGAGCGCCGACGACCGGGACTTCGCCAGCGCCCGCCTGTTGGTCGAGCGGATCCAGGCGGCCACGGGGCGGCGCCTGCCCCTGGAGAGCCACGCCAGTAGCGAAGGCCTGGGGCCCCGAATCGACCTGGTGCGCAGCGGCGAAGACGGAGAGGCCTATCGGATCCAGGCCGGGCCCGAGGGCGTCCAGGTCGAGGCCGACGGCGCCGCCGGCCTGCGCTGGGCTGTGGAGACGCTCTCCCAGCTGATCGAGCCGAGCGGGGCGCTTCCCGCCTGCCGCATCAGCGACGAGCCCCACTTCCGCTACCGCGGCGTGATGCTCGACGCCTGCCGGGGCAAGGTGCCGAGCGCCGAGACGCTCTTTGAGCTGGTCGACCGCTGCGCGCGCATGAAGCTCAACGTGCTCATGCTGCACGTGGAGCACACCTTCCACTTCCGGCGCCATCCGGAGATCGGGGCCGACCACTCGCCGCTGGACGCCGAGACCGTGCGCCGGGTGGACGCCTACGCCGCGGCCAACCACGTGGAGTTCATCCCGTGCCTCCAGTCTCTGGGGCACATGGCGAACATCCTGTCCCTGGAGCGTTACGCGTCCCTGGCCGAAAGCGATGCCCGCTGGACGATCTCGCCGGCCGACCCGGGAACCTACGAGCTGCTGGCGGACCTCTACGACGAGTACCTGCCGAACTTCCGCTCCGGCCTCTTCAACGCCAACTGCGACGAGCCCTGGGACCTGGAGGCCGGTCGCTCCCAGGCCCGCGCCGCGGAGCTGGGGCGCGGCGGCGTGTTCCTGGAGCACGTACGGCGCATCCGCGATCTGGCCGCCGAGCGCGGCAAGCGCACGATGATCTGGGGCGACGTCGTGCACCAGCACCCAGGCCGAATCCCGGAGATCGACCGGGATCTGATCCTTCTGGACTGGTGGTACGAGGCCAACCACGACTACGACCGGGTGAAGGTCTTCGCCGAGAACGACCTCGAGTTCTGGGTCTGCCCGGGCACCTCGTCCTGGAACGCCCTCTTCCCACGCATGGCCAACGCCCTGGCCAACATCAGCGGCTACGCCGATGCGGGACGCCGTCACGGTGCGCGGGGCCTGTTGGTGACCGACTGGGGAGACTTCGGCCACTACAACCTGCAGGGCAACTCGTGGTTCGGCTACGCGTGGGCCGCCCAGGAAGCCTGGTCCGGCGCCGCCCCCGCCAAGCGCTTCGACCGCGCCTTCTCACGGCTCTTCTTCGGCGACGCGTCGGGCGAGACCGCGCGCCTGTACCGCGCACTGGGGGACGTACACGACCTGGGCTACGCCCTGCCGAATACCTCGCCGATCCAGATGCTCTTCTTCGACGACCTGGCAGACGCCCGCTTCATCGAGGCCACCCGCGACGGCGCGCTGCGCCGCGCCCTGGTCAAGCTGGAGCGCACGCGCAAGCGCCTGAGCGGCGCCCGAGCCCGCTTCGGAGCCGATGCCGCCACCCGCGACGAGCTGATCTACGCGGCCGACGCCTCGATCCTGGCGCTGCGCAAAGGCCTGTGCGGACGGGCCTACCTGGCCTGGCGTCGCCGGCCCGCGCGGCTGGACACGCGCACCCGGCGCCGCCTGGCCCGAGAGCTGGAGAGCCTGGCCCGCGAGCAGGCCGGCCTGGGGCGCACGCTGCGCCGGCTGTGGCTGGCCCGCAGCCCGATCTCCGACTTCGCCGCCACCAAGCGACGCATCGATGCCTCGGTGCGCAGCCTGCGGACGGCCGCCCGCGCCCTGGAGCGCGACCGGCCGCCGGCGCCGCCCGAGCCCAACGAGGGCGTGGACGCCCGCGATGCCTTCGTCGCCATGCGCCAGGCCAGCGCGCTGTTCTAGCCGCTCAGGTCAGCATCTCGATACGCCGGCGGGGCTCGTCCACGCGGAAGAGCATGATCGCCAGGGCGAGCACCTTGAACACGATCGCCATCACGATGACCGGCGTGTAGGAAACGGTCGCCGCCAGCAGGCCCCCAGCGATGGGCCCGACCACACCCATGGCCTCGGAGGTCGAGTTGGCCACGGCGATGTGCATCGGGATGTTCTCCCGGGAGCCGAACTCCAGCACCAGGTTCTGGGAGGAGAGCATGAAGCCGCCCAGCCCCGCGGCGATGCCGGCATAGGCCACCAGGACCCACTGGAAGGCCGGCGCCTGGAGCAGCAGCGCGGCCCCCACGATCCACAGGGCCACGGACAGCAGGAAGGTGGCCCGGAACCCGGTGCGGTCCGCCATCACGCCCCAGAGGAGCTGAAAGGTCGATTGCGAAAGGGCGAACACCGCCGTCAGCTGCCCCAGCTGGGTCCCGCTGATCTCGAAGCGCGTGCCCGCGTAGAGGATGTAGAACGGCATGGCCATGCGGCCGGCGACGCCCAGGGAGCGAGCCACGAAGTAGAAGGTGAAGGCGCGGTCGCCACGCAGCAGCGCCGGCAGCTCCCGCAAGCGCTGGCGCACGGCGGCCTTGGCGCGCACCGTCGGCGAGTCGGGCTCGCGTACCAGCAGCAGCGCACAGAGGCCGGCAGCGGTGAGCCCGAAGGAGAGCAGGAAGATGGACGCGTAGCCGTTTCCCAGGGCGTTCTGGTCGATCAGCCAGCCCCCGAAGCGCCCGACGCCGGCCGCGGTGACGCCGGCCAGGAAATTGCGCAGGCCCATCAGGAAGCCGCGGCGCTCGACGGGGATCACCTTGGAGACCAGGGTGTTGAAGATGACGCCCTGCATGCCCAGGAAGAACCCGAAGAGCCCGAGCAGGCCGCACACCGCCACCACGTTCCACTCGCGGGGAAGGAAGAAGCCGGCCAGCGCGATGCCCAGCACCTGCACGCGCATCATTCCGCCGACCAGGAAGCCCGTCGGCAGCACCGTGCGGCGATGCTCCACCACGCTGGCGGCGAAGATCGGCGTCAGCGACATGCCCAGGGCCTGAAGGCCGCGCGCGAGACCCACCACCACACTCGAGCCGGACAGCTCGAAGATGTAGTAGGGGATGAAGGTGGGCGCGTTGAGCAGCCGAAAGCCCGTCTGCCCCAGGAGCCCGTGGACCAGGTGGGCCAGGTAGTTGCGCCGCAGGTGGGTCCGGACTTCCTGCTGAAAGATCTCTTCTCGGTTCACGCCAGCACCTGACGCGCCAACCCGGCCAGGTACACGGAGCCCGCGGCGCACACCAGGTCGTCCTCCCCCAGCCCTTCCAGCGCCGCGCGCAGGGCCATGTGGGGGTTGGGCACGGCGCGCACGGCCGCACCGGGCGATGCGGCGCGCACCGCCGCCGCCACGTCGGCGGGCTTGAGCGAGCGCGTGGGCTCGGCGCGGGTCACCGTCACCGATTCGAAACCGGGCAGCAGCGCGTCCAAGATCGCCGCCAGGTCCTTCCCCGCCGATACCGAGAGCACCAGCCGCGCGCGGCGGGCCGGCAGGCGCGCCAGCGCCTCGGCCAGGGCGCGGGCGGAGGCCGCCGTGTGCGCGGAGTCGACGACGCGCCAGGGCGCGCGCCC
>JAFDET010000334.1 GCA_019310195.1 Deltaproteobacteria bacterium | reverse complement strand
CCTTGGGCTGCTCCCCGCCGAAGATCACGGAGTTGGGCTGGGCGTCCAGTGTGTCCATCAGCTCGCGCACGCTCCGCAGGGTGCGGTCCAGCTCCGTCGTCGTGCGCATCAGCCGCTCGTGAAGCTCCGAGTCGCTGGAGACGGAGTCCAGTACGTCGTGAAGCTCCAAGACCGTGGCTTCCAGCGAGCGCGGCAGCTCCTGCAGGGCCTGGCTGGCCAGGATCGCCTCCAGGCTGGCTACGGCGTCGGCCGCGGACTCCCCGATCTCGTCCAGCGGCAGTGCGTTCAGCTTGTCGAGCAGGGAGGAGATCTTGTGCTCGATGCCCTCCAAGCCGCTGGCAATTGTGGGGATGGTGGGGCGGTCGTGCCAGGTGCCCATCTCCGCGGGCGGCTCGCCCGGGTAGATGTCCATGGAGACGTAGAGGCTCCCCGTCAGCAGGTTTCCGGTCGACAGGCTGGCTCGCATCCCGATGCCCACCGCGTTGACCACCGCTTCCGAGAGCCTGGTGACACCTTCCTCGGAGTCGGGCAGCGTCAGCCGCCCCGGCTCCAGGCGGATCAGGACCGGGATCGGGTTGCCCTGACCGCGGAGGTTGCCGGCCAGCTCGTGCAGCAGGATGTGCTCCACTCGACCGATGCGGATGCCCCGGTACTCCACCGGCGCACCGGGCTTGAGGCCTCGCACGGACTGGTCGAACTGCACCACGTACTCCAGCGAGCGCTCGTAGGGCTGCGCGTCGACGCTCTTGCGGTCCGGGTAGAGGCGGAAGACCGTGCCCTTCTCCACGGGCCCGCCGGGCCCCACGCCCGTCGGAAGCCCGAAGGTGATGCCCCCGATGAGCAGGGTCTCGAGGGATCCGGTGGTCAGCTCGATCCCGTCGGCCGTGGCGCTGAACGACACCCCGCTGGCGTTCCAGAAGTGGGTGGAGGAGTTCACCAGGTCGTCGTAGGGCGCAGCGATGAATGCGCCGTAGTGCATCTTCTGGCTCTCCACGTCGAACTCGCCGGACTCGATCCTTCCGACGCTGAAGCCTTTGTAGATGATGGGGTCGCCGGTGCTCACCGAGCCGGCCTCATCGCTCACCAGCTTGAAGTGGAGCCCGGGCGCGCCGGCCGGCGTCACCGGCGGGTCCTCCAGCCCCACGAAGTCGCGGCGCCCCTCCGTCCCGGTGCCCGGCGCCAGCTGGATGTAGCCGCCGGAGAACAGGGTGCCGATCCCGGAGACGCCGCTGGTCCCGACCCGGGGGCGCACCACCCAGAACTGGGTGTCCTCGCGCAGCAGCGGCGTCACCGGCTTCTCGAGCTGGGCCGTCACCACGACGCTCTTCAAGTCGTCGCCGAGCGCCACGCTGTCCACCAGGCCGATCTCCACATTGCGGATCTTGACCTTCGTCTTGCCGGCCTCGAGGCCCTCGGCCGTGCTGAAGACGATGGTGATCTCGGGGCCTCGATTCTGGATGGTGTAGACGACCATCCAGATCCCGAGCACGAGGGCGACGATGGGGACGATCCAGATCGCGGAGATCCTTTTCCGCGCGCTGACCTCCGCCTTGGCCTCAGTCAATTTCGTCTCCCAGCTCGTCCCAGATGAGCCTGGGGTCGAAGCTTTCCGCCGCCAGCATGGTCACGATCACCACTCCGCCAAACGCCACGGCCGCCGCGCCGGGGGTGATCCGGAGCAGGCCGCCCAGATGGATCAGGGCCACCAGTATGGCGACCACGAAAACGTCTGTCATCGACCACTTTCCCACCAGCTCCGCTGCCCGGTACAGGCGGGTGCGCTGCTGATGCGACCGGCCATGATGTCTCGACACGCTCCAGCACAGCCAGGAAAGGGCGAAGAGCTTGCTCAGCGGCACCAGGACGCTGGCGATGAAGATGACCGCGGCGATCGGGTACGACTCGTGGTGGATCAGCAGGATCACACCGCCGATGATGGTGCTGTCGAGATCGCTGCCGAGCTGGGAGGTGGTCATGATCGGCAGGATGTTGGCGGGGATGTAGAGGAGGCTCGCCGTGATCAGCAGCGCCACCGTGCGCTGGATGCTGTCGGGCTTGCGCAAGTGCAGCGAGGCGCCGCACAGCGGGCACTCGTGGAGGGTCGCCGGTGCCAGCTTGAAGCAGATGTGGCAGCAGGCCAGCCCCTCGGATGCAGCGGTTCCCGCCGGGAAAGAGGCGCTCACGTCTGGCACGCCTCGATCTCGCGCCATAGCCGGAGCCGGTCCAGATTGGAGAGGGCGGCGGTGAAGCAGATCGCGAACCCGACGTAGGCCCAGAAGGAGATTCCGATCACCACCGTGGCCATGGCCCCGATCTTCACCAGGCTGACCAGGACGCCGATCAAGAACACCTCGACCATGCTCCAGGGATTCAGAAAGAAGAGGAACCGGCCCGCTGGGACGAGCCAGGGAGCGGGGCGTCGCTGCCGCAGCGGCACCAGCAACGCCACCAGCGTGGCGAGCATCAACGAGGGAATGCCGATGATCGGGCCCAGCACCAGCACCGCCAGCGTCGCGTAGCCGTCGCGGTAGAGCTCCACGGCGCTGTTGGGAAGCGTCATGACCTTCTCGAGGCCGCTGGCCTTCAGCTCCAGGAACGGAAATGCGTTGGACATCAGGAGCAGCAGGACCGCCGCCAGGGCGAACGCCAGCGAGCGGGTGTGCCCGTCCTCGCTGATGGAGGTGAGCACGTGGCCGCAGCGGGGGCACGTGGCGCGCTGGCCCTCGGCCACGTCAGCGACGGAGACGAGCAGATCGCATTCGATGCACGCGGTGCGCTGGGCCGTGGGGTTCGGCAAGCGGGTCGCTCCCGTGTGGAGGGGGCGAGGGGCTGGCCCACGCCGTTCCGGCTCCAGCTTCCCTATAGCCCACGACGCGGGGCCGCGTCGAGCGGGTAGACTGCGCAGGGAAGGGGGCGCCGATGGGGAAGCGCGAGCGAGCCGGGCCGGGCATCCGCGCCTGCGTGGCCGTCGCCGTCGCCCTGGTCGTGGCCGGCCTGCTCCTGCTACCCGCGGCGGACGCGTCCAGCCAGGATCGCGTCGAGGGATTCGGGCTCAGCGGCGACTGGGGCGGCGCGCGCCAGCGCCTCGCCGACCGGGGCGTGGATCCGTTCGCCCGCTACGTGGCGGGTGTGTGGTCGAACCTGCGCGGCGGCTTTGCCACCGGGGCGCGTTACGAGGGCTTCGCGTACTGGGGAGTCGATGC
>JAFDET010000006.1 GCA_019310195.1 Deltaproteobacteria bacterium | reverse complement strand
GAAGGGCAAGAGCGCCTCCGCCGCCCACGAGTTCCGCGAAGAGCGCCTGCGCCAGCTGATCGACGACCGCCTGGTGGCAGCCGCAGCCGCCGCGCAGGGCGTGGAGGTCGAAGCGCTCCTCGAGCAGCAGCGGGCCGCGGTCTCGGTGTCCGACGAGGAGATCGCCAAGTTCTACGAGGAGAACCACGAGCGCCTGGGGGACGCCACCCTGGAGAAGATGGGGCCGCGCGTCCGGAGCCACCTGGAGGGCCGTGCCCAGCGCCAGGCCGAGGCCTCGTTCGTGGAGGGGCTGCGCACGGCCGCCGCCGTGAAGATCCTGATCGACGCGCCGCGGGTCGAGGTGGCCGCCGATGGCCCGGCCCTGGGCCCGGCGGACGCCCCGGTGACGATCGTCGAGTTCAGCGACTTCCAGTGTCCGTTCTGCGCCCGCGCCGGACCCATCGTGAAGGAGCTGAACGCCAAGTACCCCGAGCAAGTGCGGATCGTGTACCGCCACTTCCCGCTGGACTCGATCCACCCGCGCGCGCGCCCGGCCGCCGAGGCGGCGGCCTGCGCCGACGAGCAGGGTGCGTTCTGGCCCTACCACGACCTGCTCTTCGCCAACCCGCGCGGGCTGAGCGACGAGGACCTGGCCCGCTACGCCGGGGAGACGGGGATCGACACCGAGAAGTTCGCACAGTGCCTGACCGAGGGGCGCCACCGCGAGTACGTGGAGCGCGACCTGCAGGCGGGCCGCCGGGTCGGCGTGTCGGGTACGCCGGCGTTCTTCGTCAATGGACGCATGCTCAGCGGCGCACAGCCCGTCGAGGAGTTCGTGCGCCTCATCGAAGACGAGCTCGAACGCGCCGATTCCAGCAGCTGAGCCGGATCAAGAGAGGGGACGGTCCCCTTTCTTGGTCCGGGCTAGGCGGACTCCATGCGGGCTACCAGCGCGTCGCGGTGTTCGCGCATCGTCTCCTCGCGATCCGCCTCGAGGTTGAGGCGCACCACAGGCTCGGTGTTGGACGCGCGCACGTTGAACCACCAGTCCGGGTAGCGCACCAGCAGCCCGTCCAGGTGCGAGATCTCGGCATCGCCGTGCTCCGCCTCGAGCGACGCCAGCAGCGCCTCCACATCGTTCACGCGCCGGCTGATCTCGCCGCTGGCGTGGTAGCGGCGCAGCGGAGCCACGATCTCGGACAGCGGCTTCCCCTCCTCCGCCAGAACCTCCAGCAGGGCCACGAACGCGGCGAGCCCGTCGTCCGCGACCAGCTGGTCGCTGAAGCGGAAGTAGAAGTGCCCCGAGAGCTCGCCGCCGAACACACCGCCGGTCTCGCGCAGCCGGGCCTTGAAGAAAGAATGGCCGACGCGGCTCATCTCCGGAACGCCGCCCGCCGCCTCGATCGCCTCGACGGTGGCGCGGCTGGAGCGCAGATCGTAGAGCACGCGCGCTCCGGGCGAGCGGCGCAGGCGCGGCCCGGCGAGCACGCCCGTCATGAGATCCGACGGTACCGGCTCCCCACGCTCGTCCACGAAGATCGCCCGGTCCGCATCGCCGTCGAAGGCCACGCCGAAGTCGGCGCCGGTCCGCTTCACCGCGGCGATCAGATCCTCCAGATTCTCCCGCTTCAGCGGGTCGGCCTCGTGGTTCGGGAAGCTGCCGTCGGGCTCGAAGTAGAGGCGCTCCACCTCCAGGGGCAGCCGCTCGAGCAGCGGCTCCAGGCCCACCGACGCCATCCCGTTGCCGCAGTCGATGGCCACTTTCAGCCGCGGCCGCCCAGTGCCGACCGCCAGCAGATGCTCCACGTAGGGCCCGGCCACGTCCGCCGTGGTTTTCCCGCCCGGCTGGGCTGCCGGCTCCGGCAGATCGCCGCACAGGCGCTCGATATCGGCCAGGCCCGAGTCGCCGGCGACCGGGATCGCGTGCTCGCGGCAGACCTTGAAGCCGTTGTAGCGGCCCGGGTTGTGCGACGCGGTGACCACGATCCCACCGCCGGCGCCCAGGTGCTCGACGGCGAAGTACAGCATGGGCGTGGCGCAGAGCCCCAGATCGATCACGTCCACCCCGGACTCCCGGAGCCCCTGGGTCAGCGCCTCGGCGAGCTCCGGCGAGTGAGAGCGGGCGTCGCGCCCCACCAGCAGCGATGACGCGCCCAGAAAGAGCCCGGCGGCTCGTCCGATGCGACCGGCGATGCCGGCGTCCAACTCGTCCGGCACCACCCCGCGAATGTCGTAGGCCTTGAAGATCGACATGGGGCGAGCAGTGTAACCGTCGCCCGGGGACGGCGCTGTCGGCTGGCCGCCTACCGGCCTACCGGCCTACCCGCTTGCAGGCCTGCTCGCCTTGACCGACCGGCCCGGCGCCGTCACTCTCTCTGTATGTTTGGACTCGGAATGACCGAGCTTATGGTGATCCTCGTGATCGTCGTCGTGATCTTCGGGGCGCGGCGCCTGCCGGAGATCGGCTCCGGTCTGGGCAAGGCCATCAAGAACTTCAAGAGCGGCGTGTCCGACAAGGACGAGATCGACGTCACTCCGAAGCAGGACGAGGTGACGGACGGGAAGCCTCCGAGCTGAGGCGCTCCACCACCTCGAGGCGGAAGCCTCGCGCCTCGGCCGGGATCGAGGTGAACACGGCAGCCACGGGCATGGATTCGCCCGGCGCCAAGGGCGTCCGCGCCAAGGCCTGCGCGCCCAGAGCCTGAGCGCCGAGCAGCTCCTGCGGCGCCTGCTCTCGCAGGGTCGCCGCCCCCGGCGCCGGCGCCAGCCACGCCTCAGCCCCGGCCAGCACGGCGCCAGAGCCGTCGACCAGCCGCACGCGCAGCGCTCCCTCCGGCAGGCGGGGTCCCGCCTGCGGGTTGCGCACCTTGCCCGAGACCACGAGGAGCGGCCCGGCCACGGCGTTCTCGATCACGCCCGCGCGCACCTCCGTCGCCTGAAGCACGCCTAGATCGGCCACCGTGAGCGACATGGACTGCGGCACTGGAGGGCGCAGGCTGGCCCAAGCCACCACCAGCAGGAGCCCGGCGACGGCCGCCCAGGCGACGATCTGCGTTGCGCGCGCCGCGAGCGAGGGCGGCCCCACGTCCAGGCGAAGCTCGGCGACGCCGGCTTCGGGCAAGGTGTCGTGCGGCGTCGACGACGCAACCTCCGCTTCAGCCTCGGTCTCGGTTTCGATCTCGGTCTCGGTCTCGGTCTCGAGGGGCGATCCGGTCGCTTCGTCCGCGTCCGCCAGCTCCGCTTCTGGCTCGGGCTCGGCGTCGAGGGACGCAGCGGCCTCGGACGTCGCGGCAGGGCCAACGTCGGGTCCCAGGAGGTCCCAGTCCTCGGGGCTGCCCAGGTCCGCCAGGGAGCCGTCCCCGGCGGCCGCACCGGCGCCCGGCTCGCTGGCCAGGAACTCGCTCATGGGATCGGCATCCGGTGCCGCGTGAACGCTTTCCACCGGCGGCGGGCTGGCCGCCATCTCGATCGGTGCCTCGACCTGGGAATCCGCCACCCGCGCAGGCTCCGCTGCCGCTTCGGCGGGGTCCTCGTTGAACTCCCAGTCACTCTCCTCGTCGGGCTCGTCAGCCGAGCGGGCGGAGCCCATGAGGTCCACGGCGTCGTGGTCCAGCACCTGGGTGTGGTCCTCCTGCTCGTCGGAAGGCCCCAGAACCTGGGTCTGCTCGTCGGCGACGGGCTCCGGCACGACCGCCTCGCGCGCCAGCGCGTCCGCCACGTCGGCGTCGGATGCACCCGGCGGCTGCGGCCGGGCGACCCGGAAGGCGTGCTTGCAGCGTGAGCAGCGGACCTTCACCCCATCGGCGGAGATGCGGGCGTCGTCCAGCTTGAAGCGCGTCTCGCACTTCTCACAGGTAATGATCACGTCTCAGGCCCCTCCCGAACCGGCAGCCCACCCGCAAGCCGGCCTGACAGGTGTGCTAGCTTGAGCCGAATCCGGTCCACCTTCGACCGTTTCGGCCACGCATTGGCCGCCCTTGAGGGCCTCGCGCCCTCCCCGACCGCCGCGAGGAGCCCCCTGGATGGCCCCCGAGCGCAGCCTGCTCGAGCGACGCTTGGTGATCGTCACGGGCAAGGGCGGCACCGGAAAGACCAGTGTCGTGGCTGCCCTGGCCCTGGCCGCCGCCCGGCGCGGCCGCCGGGTCTGCGTGATCGAGATGGGCCTGGACGAGCAGGTTCCGGCGCTGTTCGACGCCAGCGGGCCGCCGGCCGGCTACGCCGGCCGGGAGATTCACCCCGGCGTAACGGCGCTGCGCATCGAGCCCTATGCGGCCCTGGGGGAGTACCTGGGCCTGCAGCTGGGGGGCCAGCGCCTGGTCGACATGGCCCTGCGCAACAAGGCGTTCCATCAGCTCATGGACGCCGCACCCGGCTGGCGTGAGCTGATCACCCTGGGCAAGGTCTGGCATCTGGAGCAGATGCGCGACGAAGCCGGCAAACCGCGCTGGGATCTGCTGCTGGTGGATGCGCCGGCCACGGGCCACGGTCTCACCTTCCTGGACGTACCCCGGGTCGCCGTGGCGGCCGTGCGCGTGGGTCCCCTCCGCCGCCACTCGGGCTGGGTCGAGGAGATGATCCAGGACACCCGGGGCACGCTGCTGTTGCCGGTGGCGCTGGCCGAGGAGCTGCCGGCGCGAGAGACGGCCGAGCTCGTGGAACGCGTGCGCAACGAGGTGGGCGTGGCGGTGGATCGGGTCGTGGTCAACGCGGTGGCACCCGAGCCCTTCCCCGCGGACCTGCCCGACCTGGACACCCGCCTGGGCCGGCTGGCCCCGGACGCGCTGGGCCCGCAACTGCCGTCGCCGGCGGTGATGGCCGCGTGCGCCAGCCACTTGCGACAGCGGCGGGCGTTGAACCTGCAGCACCTGGAAGCCATCGCCGCCGAGACCGGGCTGCCGACGGTCGCGCTGCCGCTGGTCCCCGACGGCGTGCGCGACCTGGCCGGGCTCGAGCGGCTGGCCGATGCCCTGGTGGACGACGCCCCGTGAGCGAGACCCTCGCCGAACTGGCCCGGACACGCCGGGTGGTGACCTGCGTGGGCGCCGGCGGCGTAGGCAAGACCACGGTCGCCGCGGCGGTAGCCCTGGAAGCAGCGCGGCGCGGGCGCCGCGCCGTGGTGATCACCATCGACCCGGCGCGCCGCCTGGCCGACGCCCTGGGCGTGGCAGAGCTGGACAACGAGCCGCGCGCGCTGCCGGCCGAGCGTCTGGCGGCCCTGGGCGTGGACGGCGGCGGCAGCCTCTCGGCGATGATGCTCGACATGAAGCGGACCTTGGACGACCTGGTCCACCGCTTCGCCCCCGACGCCGAGAGCCGCGAGCGGATCCTGGCCAACTCCATCTACCAGCACGTGTCCGACACCCTGGCAGGCACCGCCGAGTACTCGGCCATGGAGAAGGTCTACGAGCTGGCCGAACGCGCCGACTTCGACCTGATCGTCGTCGACACTCCTCCCAGCCAGCACGCCATCGACTTCCTGGATGCACCGCAGCGGCTGATCGAGTTCCTGGACAGCCGCATCGTCCAGCTCCTGGTCCACCCGGCCTTCGCCGCCGGACGCTTCGGCTTCCGCATCTTCCAGCGCGGCGCACACAGGATGCTCCAGCTCATCGAACGCGTCTCCGGCGTCGGGTTCCTCGAAGACCTTTCGGACTTCCTGCTCGCCTTCGAGGGCATGAGCGAGGGCTTCCGCGATCGGGCGCGGCGGGTGCGCGCACTGCTGCTGGGCTCCGACTGCGCCTTCCTGCTGGTCTCGGGCCCGGGACACCGCTCGGTCGAAGACGCGATCCGCTTCCTGGAGCGGCTGCAGGAGGGCGGCGTACCGGTGGAGGGAGTGGTGATGAACCGCATGCGCGCGTGGCCCGGCGGCGGTGAGCCTCCGGAGCGGATTCCCGCCGACGGGGACCGCGACGCCGCCGTGCGAATCCTGGCCGGCGCCCTGGCGGCCGCCGACGGCGAGGGCTTCCCGGCAGAGCACGCCGCACGGGCGGCGTTGGACGCCGTCGACCGGTACGCTTCGAGCGTGCGTCGCGATCTGGAGGTGACGAAGCCACTCGTGGAACAAGCGCTGGCAGCCGATTTCATCGCGCAACGGGTGCCCGAGCTTCCCGGCGACGTGCACGACCTGGAAGGTCTGTCCCTCGTTGCAGCCGCACTCTTCCCGGAGGACGAGCGTGCCTGAAGGCGCCAACGGGAGCGGGCGAGCTCGGCGCCGCCCGGCGCCGGCCCGCGATCTGAACGAAGCGCTGAGCCGCGCCGCCAGTCACGGACGCGCGGCCGCGGCCGAGGCCATCGCCGCCGCTCGGGCCCTGATCGAAGCCGCCTCGCTGGCGGCCAGCGGCCGCGCCGTCGATGAGTCCGGACCGCTGGGGCTGGCCCTGCGCACCCTGGACGAGCTGGGAGACTCGCTCTCGGCCGGCCTCGACGGGCCGGCCGGGGACCTGCTGCAAGCGGTCTCCGAGGCCCTCGACGCGGAGATCGCCCGCTGGGAGGAGCGCGCCGAGGAGGACGCCGACGCCCGCTCCGTCCTGCGCGCCTACCTGGGCGTCCGGGAGATCCTCTGGGAGCTCGGGGTCCGACCTCCGCGCCGCAAGGGCCAGACGGGCGGCCGCCAGCCGCGGCGAACGGCCCGCGTGCAGCGCGTTCCCGTCGACAACGCCCCCTGAGCGCTTCCGGGCGGGTCTCGGGGCGTGTGTTAGATTGCCCCGAATGGCTGAATCGGTCCTCGTCAAGCGGTATGCCAACCGCAAGCTCTACAACACCGAGACCAGCCGCTACATCACGCTTCGCGGCATCCAGGAGTTGATCGAAGAGGGCCGCGAGGTCCGCGTGATCGACAACGAGACCGGCGAGGACATCACCTCGGTGGCTCTCTCCCAGATCCTCGTCGACAGCGAACGATCCGCCCGCCACGTGCCCGGCTCGGTGCTTTCGGAGCTCATCTCGAAGGGCGGCGACGCCCTCTACACCGCCCTGCGCAAGCGGGTAGACGATGCCCAGGAGGGCATGGATGAGCTGCGGCGCAGCATGCGCCGCGCCATCGGCCAGCGCGAGCACGATGTCTCGGAGTGGCTGAACGAGTCGCGCGACGACGTGGAGTCCAACGTCCAGCATCTGGTCGAGCGCGTGCTGGGCGCCCTGGACCTGCCGCGGCGCGCGGACATCGATGCGCTCAACGCCAATCTCGAGCGCGTCGCCAAGGCCCTCGAGAACCTCGAGAGCTCCTCCTCCGACTAACCGGAACCAGCGGGACAGTCCCCTCAGTTCCGGTCTCCTCCGTTAGCCCCAGACGGAGGGGCGAGCGCGGAGGCCGTCTTCGACGAGCGCGTGGATGTCGGCGCGCAGCTCCTCGGTGAGCCGCGAGACCAGCAGCTCGTCGCGGGCGTCGTCGGGCGTGAGCCGGTCGTAGTGAAGCGGCTCTCCGAAACGGATCACCCACTTGCTGGGCAGCGGCAGCAGCCCCAGGGGCCCGAACCAGGGGAACGTCGGGGTGACGGGCAGGAAGGGAAGCCCCAGGCTGCGCGCCGGCGCGCCCAGCTTGAAGAGCACCGGGTGCGCTTCTTCCGCGCCCACCACGCCCACCGGCACCACGGGCACACCGGTCTCCAGCGCCACGCGGACGGCCCCGCCGCGTCCGAAGCGCTGCAGGCGGTAGCGATCACGAAAGACCTTGGCGGCGCCCTTCTGGCCTTCCGGGAAGGCCACCACCGAGCGGCCACTGCGCAGCAGTCGCTCGGCGTTCTCGCGGCAGGCGCGCACGCCCCCGACCCGGGCCAGGGTCGGCTGGGCGAAGGGCAGCGTAATCAACCAGTCGGCCACCAGAAAGCGCGGGCGCTCGCCGGCCGGATGCCAGCGGGCCACGGCCTGGGAGATCATCAATCCGTCGTAGGGCAGCAGGCCGGAGCGGTTGCCCACCAGCAGGCACGGCCCCGAGGCCGGCAGGTTGCCCAGCCCCCCCACGTCGGCGCGCCAGTAGCGGTCCAGCAGGAAGTCGAGCAGGGGCTCGGCGCGCTGCACCACCACGTCGTCCATGCCGAACTCGTCCACCTCGCCGGAGCGCTCGATCATGCCGATGGTCTGTGCCCGGCGGCGCAGGTCGTCGAAGAGGCCCATCCAGTCGCGGGTCAGCGCCACGCGATCCGGCGCCGCGCGGAAGCGCGTATCGATCTCGCGGCGCAGGTCCGACAGGGCGGCGCGCACCTCGTGCAGGGCCTGGTCGCGGTCGTGGCTCTCCGGGGGCTCGCTCACGGTCTCCTCAGCGGTAGCGACGCATGCGTCGCGACGCCACGAAGGCAATCCACGCTTCGCGCGTCGTGTAGTGGGGCTCGCCGAAAGCCGTCCAGCCGCGCTGGCCATCGGCGGTCCAGAGGTAGCGGAAGTAGTCGTAGAAGCCGTCCGGGCGATCGCCGGTCTGGCCCTGGGAAGGAACGTTCCGCAGCCGGTAGAGGAGCTGCGCGGGAAGCGACAGGCGGGTCTTGCCGGCCAGGCGCAGCAGCGTCGAGAGCGGCACGACGCCCTTCCCCACCACGTTGTAGATACCGGGGTGCGGCTCGCGTGCCGCGGTCTCCAGCACCCGCAGCGCGTCGTCCTCGTGCACGAACTGCAGCAGCGGGTCGTAGCCCATGAGCGTGGGCACCACCGGCCGCGCCAGGTAGCGCACCACGTGATCCTCGTAGCTCGGACCCAGGATCCAGCAGTTGCGCAGCACCGTGACCTCGGTGTCCGGATGGCCGCGCGCCCACGACGCCAGCAGCGTCTCCGCCTCGCGCCGGTTTTCCACGTTGTGGGCGGCCGGATGCCCGCGCAGGGGATGCGCTTCGGTGAGGAAGTTCGGGTTGTCGGGCCAAGGGCCGTAGAGCATGGTGCTCGACACCACCACCAGGCGGCGCACCTTCGCGGCGGCGCAGGCGTGCATCACGTGCAAGGTGCCGATGGTCTCGAGCTCGTGATCGTTCTCGACGTTCGGGTCCGGGTCCTGGCGGAAGGCGGCGTGAACCACGACCTCGACCCGCTCACGCTCGAAGACCTCGGCGAGGCGGGCATCCGCGGTGGGATCCGTGAGGTCGGCCCGATGGAAACGCGATGCCGTGGCGAAACCCTGGGGCCGGTGCAGGTCCACGCCCACGACATTCGGCGCGGGCCGTCGCGCCGCCAGGCGCTCGGCCAGGCCTCGGCCCAGGAAGGTGCGGAGCCCGGTGATGGCGATCGCGCCGCGCATGCGTCCACGGTGTACCATCACGCCCGATCCGGCAATGCAGCGCTCGCTCTCCGTCGTCGAAGACCCCCGTTTCCGCGATCACGCGGGGCCCTCGGATCATCCCGAGCGGCCCGCCCGGCTGGCGGCGGTCTCCCGGGCCCTGGCCCCGCGCCGGGACCGCCTGGAAAGCGTGCCCCCGCGCCCGGCCGGCGACGAGGAGTTGCTGCGCGTCCACACCCGGGACCACCTGGCGCTGGTGGCGGAGAGCGCGCGCCGCGCCCCCTGCCGCCTGGATCCGGACACCTACGCCTGCGCCGAGAGCCACGCGGTGGCGCGCCTGGCCGCGGGCGCGTCGGTGGACCTGGCCCGCCGCGTCGCCCGGGGCGAGTCTCCGGCCGGCTTCGCCGCCGTACGGCCGCCGGGACACCACGCCGAGGCGGGCCGCGCCATGGGCTTCTGCCTGTTCAACAACGTGGCCATCGCGGCCCGCGCGCTCCAGGCGGAGGAAGGCCTCGAGCGCATCCTGATCCTGGACTGGGACGTGCACCACGGCAACGGCACCCAGCACAGCTTCGAGGACGACGCGTCGATCCTGTACGCCTCGACCCACCAGTTCCCCTACTACCCGGGAACCGGCGACTTCGGCGAGGTGGGCCGGGGCGACGGCGAGGGTGCGACGCTCAACGTGCCCATGCCGCCCGGCTGCGGCGACACCGAGTGGGTCGGAGTGCTGCAGCGGGTGCTGGTACCGGCGGCGCGGGCCTTCCGGCCGGAGCTGATCCTGGTCTCGTGTGGCTTCGACGCCCACCGGGACGACCCGTTGGCCTCGCTGGACGTGAGCGGCGCCGGCTTCGCCGCTGCCGCCCACATCGTGCGCGCCCTGGCCGACGACCTGTGCGGCGGGCGGCTGGTCCTGCTCCTGGAGGGCGGCTACGCCGAGTCGGGCCTGGAGGATGGAACCGCCGCCGTGGTCGATGCGCTGCTCGAAGAGACGCCCGCGACGGTCCCGGTGCCCGAGGCGCCGCCGGGAAGCACCCTTCGAGGGCTGGTCCAGCGGGTCGCCGCGGTGCACGGCGAGCGAATCCCCGCTATCGGCGCTCCCTGAGGCCATCTCCCGCCGCCTCGAATCCCCCACATCTTGGGCTACGGCTCTCAGTCCCCTACCAGATATTGTGTGATTTCGGAGCGGCCAAAAAAAATCGTTCCAGGGCAAGAACTTTCGTTGATTTCTTCCGATCGCCTGAGGTACAAGGGGTACGGGGTGGGATGAAGTGGGATCGAAGGGCATCAAAATCCCACAAAGGGTGCCAACCAGGGGGCAGGATCCCACAAGCAATGTTTCGGGGCCGGGCGGTTCATACGATCGATACCAAGGGCCGCCTCAGCATCCCGGCGGGGTTTCGGGTGGAACTGGAACGACACAGCGAGCGGGCGCCGATCCTGACCAACCAGCTGGACTGCTTGGCGCTGTACCCGTACGAGGCCTGGCGAAAGATCGAGCGCGAGCTCGAGGAGGCCTCCCCGCTCCAGCCCGAGGTGCAGGACCTGCAGCGCTTCCTCATCTCGGGCGCCGTGGAGAGCCCGGTCGACAAGCAGGGCCGCATCTCCATCCCGCCCTACCTGCGCGAGCACGCGGGGCTGGACAAGGAAGTAACCATCGCGGGCGTCGGCCCGCGGATCGAAGTCTGGGACCGCGCGCGCTTCGAGCAGTCGCTGACGCGCACGCAAGCCAGGTTCAACGAGATTTCAGCGACGGTGGCGAAGGGCCGCCCGTCGTAGGGGGTTATTGGGGGGAAGGAGGAGGCAACTCCTCCGAGAGATTGGGGTGTCCCCGGGGTCGTCGCCCGACTCAGGGAGTTCAGGGGGGGACGAGCTGAGGCGGAGCGCCGCTCCGGGGCACCCCAATCCCCCGAATGTCGTGACGAGGATGGGGCGCGAGGATCACGCCCCCAAAGGTGGCAGGGGACTTTCAACACCGACCGGTAATGCTCGAGGAGGCGCTGTCGCTCCTCGATCCCCAGCCCGGCTCGACGATCATCGACGGAACCGTCGGCGGCGGCGGCCACGCGCAAGCCATCCTCGAACGAAACGGACCAGACGGGCGGTTGGTTGGCCTCGACGTGGACGCCGAGGCCCTGGAAGCCGCGAAGAACCGTCTGGGACACTACGGAGACCGGGTGCGGCTGTTCCGGGCTTCGTTTCGCGAAATGGAAACCGCGCTCCAAGAGCTCGGAATAGATGCCGTGGATGGCGCCCTGCTGGACCTGGGCGTCTCCTCGCACCAGTTGAACTCGCCGGAGCGGGGCTTCCGCTTCGGCGCGGAGACGGCGGAATTGACTCCGCTCGACATGCGCATGGACGACCGCCTGCCCCGCAGCGCCGCCGATCTGCTGGCCCAGGCCTCGGCGCCCGACCTCGAGCGCTGGTTCCGCGAGTACGCCGACCTGCCCGGCGCTCGGCGCTTCGCGCGCCGCGTCGTCGAGGCGCGGCGTCGCGCACCGCTTCGCACCAGCGCCGATCTGCTGACGTTGATCCGCGACAGCCGGATCGGCGGCGGCCGGCGCCACAATCCCGCCACCCTGGTCTTCCAGGCCCTGCGCATCGCCGTCAACGACGAGCTGGAGGCCCTGGCCGAGGGCATCGAGGCGGCGATCCGCGTGCTCGCACCCGGCGGCCGACTGGTGGTGATCGCCTACCACTCCGCCGAAGACCGCATCGTCAAGAACGCGCTACGCGACGCCGCTCGCGGACGCACCGGCCCGGTCGGCGCCCCCGAGGCCCTGTTCGGCCGCGACGCGCGCTTGCGCCTGCTGACGCGGCGTCCGCTGCGTCCGTCCGAGGACGAGCAGCGCGACAACCCGCGCGCCCGGTCGGCGCGCATTCGCGCTGCCGAGCGCCTGGCGGAGGTGGCGTGACCGCGCCGGAACGCAGCATGGGGATGGGCGTGCGCCGCTCGCTCTCGGCGGGCCCCAGCGCGGTGCCGCGGCGACTGCTCGGCGCCCTGTTCGTCACGGTCGTCCTGCTGGCTCTGGGCTTCTCGGCCCTGCGCGGCCGCATCATCGAGCTCCGCTATCGCGCCGCCGACGTCGTGCGCGAGGAGCGCGACCTGGAGGAGCAGCGCCGCGCCGCCGCCGTGCGCGTGCGCGAGCTGCGCGACCCGCGGCGCCTGGCCGAGCTGGCCGCCGTGCAGGGCTTTGCGCGGCCCGAGCGCGTGGTCGATCTGGAGCGGGGGCCGAGCGCGCGATGAGGAGCCCTGCCCTGCGCATCTCGAGACGTCGCATCGGGATCGCAAGGGCGGTGCTGGTGATCGCGTTCGCCGCGCTCGGTTTCCGGGCCTTCCAGCTCGCCCTGGATCCGCGCAGCCTGGAGCGCGCCACCGCCCAGTCGGGCGCGTGGCTGCGCGTTGCCGCGGAACGGGGCCTGATCGTCGACCGCGACGGCGCCGAGCTGGCCGTCTCGGTGGACGCGCCTTCGATCTACGCGCGTCCCCGCCAGGTACGCGACCCCGACGCCACGGCCCGCGCCCTGGCGCGCGCCCTGGGCATGGATCGCCGGGGCCTGGCGACGCGCCTGCGGCGGGACTCGCGCTTCGTGTTCCTCGCCCGCTGGGTCGACCCCAAGAAGGCCGAGCGCGTGCGCAAGCTGGAGCTGGCGGGGATCGAGATCGCCATGGAGCCCAGGCGCCGCTATCCCCACGGCGAGCTGGCCGCCTCGGTGTTGGGCTTCGCCAACATCGACGCGCTGGGCGTGCGCGGCATCGAGCAGCAGGAAGACCGCTGGCTGCACGGCACACCCCAGATCTACCGGGTCGAGCGGGATGCCCGGGGCGAGCTGCTGGGCATCGCCGGCGTCGAGCGTACGGCCGCCGCCGGCGGCGACGTGCAGCTCACCCTGGACGCGGGCTTCCAGGCCGCCACCGAGACCGCCCTCGAGGAGGCGGTCGCCGAGAGCGGAGCCCACGGCGGAATCGTGGTGGCGATGGATCCGCACACGGGTGAGATCCTGGCCCTGGCCGAGCGGCCCAGCTTCGACCCCAACCGGTTCCGCGAGCTTCACTTCCCCCAAACCCGCTCGCGCGCGTTCCAGGACGCCATGGAGCCGGGCAGCACCTTCAAGGCCTTCCTGATGGCCGGCGCGCTCGAGGCGAGCGCCGTACAGCTCGAGGAATGGTTCCAGACCCAGTCCGGCACGTACCGGGTTCCCGGCAAGACCATCACCGACGTGCATCCCCACGGACCGCTCCAGCCCGAGGGCATCTTGCGGGTCTCGAGCAACGTCGGCGCCGTCATGGTGGCCGAAGCCCTGGGCGCTGAGCGCCACTTCGAGATCCTGCGCGCCTTCGGCTTCGGACGCCCCACCGGCAGCGGCTTCCCCTTCGAGTCGGCCGGCCTGCTGCGTCCCTGGCGGGACTGGCGGCCGGTGGACCACGCCACCGTCGCCTTCGGCCAGGGACTCTCGGTGACGGCGGTCCAGATGGCCGCAGCCACCTCCGCCCTGGCCAACGGCGGGGTCCTGGTGCGGCCCCGGCTGGTGGCGGCACGGCGCCAGCCCGGCGGCGCCTGGAGCGCCACCCGCCCCGAGCGCGTGCGCCGGGTGATCTCCAGCGAGACGGCGACCCGCCTGGTCGAGATGCTCGAGGGCGTGGTCAGCACCGAGGGCACGGCCCGGCGCGCCCGGCTGCGCGACGTGCGCGTCGCCGGCAAGACCGGCACCGCCCAGATCCTGGATCCGGAGACGGGAACCTACTCCGCGAGCCGCTACCATTCGTGGTTCGTGGGGATGGCGCCGGCCGACGGGCCCCGCATCGTATTGGCGTGCGTCCTCCACGAAGCCAAGCTCGGCTTCCACCACGGTGGAAGGTCGGCGGCACCGCTGTTTGCGCGGGTCGCCGAGACGTATCTGGCGGGGCTCGGCCTCATGCCCGGCCCCGAACCGCGGCGGCCTGCCCGAGCACCCGCCGTCGTCGCAGCCGCGCCCGCTCCCCCTCGGGCGCAGCCCGCGATCGAAATATTGACCCGCGACGGTCAGAACCTGTTCCTGCCGGATCTGCGCGGCCTCACGGTCGCGGAGGTGCAGGCCATCACCGAGGGAAGCGCCCTCGAACTGGAAGTGGTGGGAAGCGGGCTCGCCGTCGACCAGGACCCGGACCCGGGAACCATCCTCGCCGGGGGCCGCAAGCGCGTTCGGGTCCACTTCGTGCGCGAGGGAGAAGAAGGCTGATGCGACTGTCGGATCTGCTGGCCAAGCTGCCGCCCGAGTTCGGGCCGGCACGCGTGCGCGGCGGGGATCCGGTGGTGCGCGGCATCGGCTACGACTCGCGGCGGGTCACGCCCGGCGACCTGTTCGTCGCCCTGCGCGGCGAGAGCCACGACGGACACGCGTTCCTGGACCAGGCCCTGGCCCTCGGCGCCGCCGCGCTGGCCGTGGAGACGCTGCCCGAGGGCGTGGAGCCCGGCGAGGCCGCGGTGGTCGAGCTCTCCGACACGCGCCGCGCCCTGGCCCCCCTGGCCTGCCGCTTCTACGGCGAGCCGGCCCAGGAGCTGCGTCTGGTGGGCGTGACCGGAACCAACGGGAAGACCAGCGTCACCTACCTGATCGAGTCGATGCTGCGCGCCGCGGGACGCCGGCCCGGCCTCATCGGCACCGTCGAGATCCGCTACGCCCAGATGCGCGAGCGCTCGCTCAATACCACGCCCGAGAGCCTGGACCTGCAGCGCACCCTGCGCGCCATGCGCACCGAGGGCATGGAAGACGTGGTGATGGAGGTCTCCTCCCACGGCGTGGCCATGGGCCGCATCGACGGCTGCCGCTTCGACGTGGCCGCATTCACCAACCTGACCCAGGACCACCTGGACTTCCACGGGTCCATGGACGCCTACCGGGAGGCCAAGGCCGCGTTCTTCCGCCAGGCTCTGCGCCCGGAGGGCACGGCGGTGGTGAACACCGACGACGCCTCGGCGCCGACCATCGCCGCCGCTGCAGAAGAGCGCGGCGCCCGGATCCTGCGCGTGTCGCGCGATCCCGGCGCGGGCGCCGACGTGACCCTGCTCGAGGCGACGCTGTCGCTCCACGAAACCCACGCGCGCCTGCGGCTTCCCGACGGTGAGATCGACGTGACCCTGCCCCTGATCGGGGACTTCAACCTGGAGAACCTGCTGGTCGCCGCGGGCTCAGCCCACTGCCTGGGCGTGCCGATCGCAGCCATCGCCGAAGGCGCAGCCGGCTGCCCCCAGGTCCCGGGCCGGATCGAGCGCGTGGGCGCCGACCTGGCGGGCGCGCCCACGGTGCTGGTCGACTACGCCCACACCCCCGACGCGGTGGACAAGCTTCTCAGCACGGTGCGCCCGCTGACCCGGGGCCGCCTGGTAACCGTCTTCGGCTGCGGCGGCGACCGGGATCGCGCGAAGCGACCGCTGATGGCCGAGGCCGCCGCGCGCTCGAGCCACTGCGTGGTGGCCACCAGCGACAACCCGCGCACCGAGGATCCGGCGGCCATCCTGCACGACGTGGAGGCCGGCCTGGGCGGCCTGCGCAAGGTGGAGCCCGAGGCCCTGGCGCGGACCGACGGCGCCTACGTGGTGATTCCCGATCGGCGCCGCGCCATCGACCTGGCGGTGGCGGGCGCGGGCCCGGACGACATCGTGGTCATCGCCGGCAAGGGGCACGAGGACTACCAGATCATCGGGCGCGAGCGACTGCCCTTCGACGATCGCCTGGAGGCGCGCGCCGCACTCGAAGGGCGGGAGCCGGCATGAGCGCGCGCTTCACGGCCGGCGAGGCGCGGGACTGGTGCGGCGGCGACCTGCACGGCGACGCCGGCGTCGTCTTCGACGGCGTCTCCATCGACACGCGGACGCTGGCGAAGAGCGCCCTCTTCGTGGCGGTTCGCGGCCCGGTGCACGACGCCCACGACTACCTGGATCGGGCCCTCGAGGCCGGCGCCGCCGGACTGCTGGTGGAGCGCGGCCGCAGCGCACCGACCGGCGCGCCGCTGTGGATCGCCGCGGACGACAGCACCCACGCCCTCGGCGCCTTGGCGGCCGGTCACCGGCGCAGCTTCCACGGCCCGCTGGTCGCCGTCACCGGCAGCAACGGCAAGACGACGACCAAGGAGATGTGCGCGGCGATCCTGGAGCGCATCGGACCCTGCCTGCGCAACCGCGGCAACCTGAACAACCAGTACGGGCTTCCGCTCACCTTGCTGGAGCGAACGCCGGAGCACGTCGTCGCCGTCGTGGAGATCGGAATGAACCACCGCGGCGAGATCGCGCCGCTGGCCGAGATCGCACGACCCGACGTCGGCGTGATCACCAACGTGGGGACGGCCCACCTCGAGCACCTGGGATCGCAGGACGAGATCGCCGCCGAGAAGGGCGACCTGCTGGCGGCCCTTCCCGAGGACGGAGTGGCGGTGGTCAACGCCGACGACCCGCGCGCGCTCGGCCAGGCGGCGCGCACCCACGCCCGCGTGGTCCTGTTCGGCCTGGCGGCCAACGCCGACGTACGCGCCGAGGACGTGACCTCGCTGGGCGATCAGGGCCACCGCTTCACACTGCACACACCCCAGGGCGCCTGCCAGGTCCAGGTAGCGGGACTCGGCGACACCACGATCCCGAACGCCCTGGCCGCCGCGGCGGCCGCGCAGGGCGCCGGCGCCACGCTCGAGCAGGTGACGGAAGGGCTGGCCGCCTATCGGCCGATCCGGGGCCGCATGGAGTCTCGCGCCCTGTCCGACGGGCTGCGCGTGATCGACGACAGCTACAACGCCAATCCCCAGTCCATGGAGGCGGCCCTGCGCAGCCTGGCGCAGCTCAAGGGCGGGCACCGGGCCGTGGCGGTGCTGGGCGACATGGGCGAGCTGGGCGCCGAGTCTCGGCGCGCCCATCGCGGCGCCGGGATGCTCGCGACCCGGCTGGGCATCGACTTCGTCATCGCCCTGGGTGAGCACGCCGACGACGTGGCCGGCGGCGCACGCGACGAGGGCCTCGCGGCGGAGCGCATCCACGTCGAGGGCTCTCACGAGGCGGCCGTCCGGCGCGTGCGCAGCCTGGTGAGTGCCGACGACTGGGTGCTGGTGAAGGGATCGCGCTCCATGCAGATGGAGCGCGTCGTGCAGGCCCTGGAGGAGGAAGCCCCGTGATCTATCACCTCCTCTACCCGCTGTCTTCCGACCTCGGAGCGTTCAACGTCGTCCGCTACATCACCTTCCGCACCGGCGCGGCGACGCTGACCGCCCTCTTCCTCGCCTTCGTGCTGGGGCCGCCGCTGATCCGCAAGCTGGCCAGCCTGCGGGTGGGTCAGCCGATTCGCGAGATCGGCCCGGCCCATCAGGACAAGGCCGGCACGCCGACCATGGGCGGCCTGCTGATCCTGCTCTCGCTGGTCGTGTCGGTGCTGCTGTGGTCCGACCTCGACAACCGGATGGTCTGGATCGTCCTGGGCGTGACCGTGGGCTACGGGATCCTGGGCTTCGTCGACGACTACCGCAAAGTCACCCAGGGAAGCAGCGCCGGACTCGCCGGTCGCTGGAAGATGTTCTGGCAGACCCTGATCGCGCTGGCGGTCGCCGTAGCCATCTATCTGGACCCGAGCTTCGACAAGGAGTTGGCTGTTCCGTTCATCAAGGATTTCAACCCGAACATGGGGCTCCTCTACATCCCCATCGCCGTCTTCATCATCGTCGGCGCCAGCAACGCCGTGAACCTGACCGACGGCCTCGACGGACTGGCAATCGGACCCGTGATGATCGCGGCCGGCGCATTCATGGGCCTGGCATACTGCGCCGGGCACGCTGGCATCTCCGAGTACCTGGGCATCAAGGGTGTACCGGGAAGCGGACAGCTCGCCATCTTCTGCGGCGCGCTGCTGGGCGGGGGCCTGGGCTTCCTGTGGTTCAACACCTACCCCGCGCAGCTGTTCATGGGTGACGTCGGCGCGCTGGCGCTGGGCGGCGCCCTGGGCACCATCGCCGTCGTCATCCGCCAGGAGATCCTGCTGGGCCTGATCGGCGGCATCTTCGTCGTGGAAGCGCTGTCGGTGATGATCCAGGTCCTCTGGTTCAAGCTCACCGGGAAGCGCGTCTTCCTGATGGCGCCCATCCACCACCACTTCGAACAGCTGGGCTGGCCCGAGCAGCAGATCGTGGTCCGCTTCTGGATCGTCTCGATCGTGCTCGCGCTGGTCGCGCTGTCGTCCTTGAAGCTGCGATGAGCATGGAACTCTCCGGACGCAAGGTGCTGGTACTGGGGCTCGGGATCTCGGGCCGCAGCGCGGCCGCGTTCTGCGCGGCGCGCGGCGCTTCCGTGGTGGCGGCCGACGAGCGCGCCGCCGACGCGCTCCCCGGCCTGGACTCCATCGAAGCCGCCGTCGACCTGCGCTGCGGCAGCCCGCTGCCCGACCCCGCCGACTTCGACCTGGTGGTTCCGAGCCCGGGCGTTCCGCCGGCGCGCTACGCCGAGCGGGCCCGGGAGGTGGCAGGCGACGTGGAGCTGGCGGGTCACTTCCTGGCGGCGCCGATCGTGGCGGTCACCGGCACCAACGGGAAGTCGACGGTGACCTGCCTCGTGGAAGCCATGCTGCGCGCCTGCGGGCTGCGCGCGGAGGCCGCGGGCAACCTGGGCCGCCCGGCCCTGGAGCTGGTCGGCCGGCCCTTGGACGCCGCCGTGATCGAGGTCTCGTCCTTCCAGCTCGAGACCACCCAGCGCTTCGCGCCGCGGGTGGCGGTGATCCTGAACCTGTCGCCGGACCACCTGGACCGCCACGGCAGCTTCGAGGCGTACCGGGCTGCCAAGGCACGGATTCTCGCCAACCAGACCGCCGAGGACGCGGCGATCCTGTTCCGCGACGATCCCGCCGTCTGGTCGCTGGCCGAGCGCTGCGCCGGTCGCGTATTCGCATTCGGCCGCAGCGGCCCCTACGAGCGCGGCGCCTGGCTCGATGCGGGATCCATCGTCCTGCGCGACGACGGGCGCGAGCTGCGCGCCCCGCTCGACGGCTCGGACCTGGGCGGCGCCGATCGCCTCAACGCGGCCGCCGCCCTGGCCGCCAGCGCCGCCCTCGGTGCGGACCCCCGGCGCGCTGCGGCCGGGCTGGCCGACTTCCACTTGCTGCCGCACCGCTGCGAGCCCGTGGGTCTGGTGGACGGAGTCCATTTCGTGAACGACTCCAAGGCCACCAACCCGGGCGCCGCCTGCGCGGCCCTGCAACGCTTCAGCGCGCCCATCGTCTGGATCGCCGGCGGACGCGACAAGGGGCTGGACTTCACGCCGTTGGCCGACGCCGCACGAGGCCGGGTGCGCACGGCCCTGCTGGTGGGCGAAGCCTCCACGAGCTTGGAGCGCGCGCTGGGTGACGCCGTCGCCAGCGAGCGCGTCGGCGACGTCGAGGCGGCGGTACGCCGAGCCGCGCAGCTGGCGGAGCCCGGGGACGTGGTGCTGCTGTCGCCGGCGTGCGCCAGCTTCGACCAGTTCCGCAGCTTCGAGGAACGCGGCGAACACTTCCGCCGCGCCGTGGCGAACCTGACCGGAAGCGGGCGATGACCGGCGAGAGCGTCGAACAGGCGCGCTCGGGCATCGGCCCGGCCCCGGACGCCGCCCTGGTGACGGCGGTGGCTCTGCTCACCGGGTGCAGCCTGGTGATGATCCACAGCACGACGGCGCCCATGGCCAGCGAGGGGGTGCTCGGTGCCTCGCCGCACTTCCTGCGTCACGCGGCGGCGCTGATCCTGGGCGCGCTCGGCGGCCTGGCCGTCTCGCGCCTGCCCCTGGTGCTGTGGCGGCGGCTGGCGCTGCCCATGTGGCTGGTCACGGTGGTGCTGCTCGTTGCGACGCTCTTCTTCGGCGTCACGGTGAACGGTGCTCAGCGTTGGCTGGAGGTACCGGGGCTGGGGCTGCGCTTCCAGCCCGCCGAAGCCGCCAAGCTGGCGACCGTGCTGGCGGTGGCCGCCCTGGTGGCGCGCGGAGACGGCCGGCCCAACTCGCCCGCGCGGCTGTGGGCGCCGACCTTGCTGGCCCTGATTCCCGCTGCGTTGCTGGTCGCACAGCCCGACCTGGGCAACGCCGTGGTGCTGCTGCTGCTGGCGGGCGCGATCCTGTTCGTGGCGGGGGCCCCGGTGCGGGTCTTCGCCATGCCCGCACTGCTGGGCGGTGCGGGCATCAGCGCCTACGTGGCCACCCAGACCTACGCGTGGAACCGGCTGACCGGATTCCTGGATCCCTGGGCGCGAGCCAACGACGAGGGATTCCAGCTCGTGCAGTCGTTCGTGGGCTTCGCCCGCGGCGGTTTGACCGGTGTGGGCATCGGCGACGGGCGCCAGAAGCTCTTCTACCTGCCGGAGGCCCACACGGACTTCATCCTGTCCGTGATCGCCGAAGAGGCCGGCCTGCTGGGCGTGCTGGTGGTGCTGGGCGCTTTCGTCGCCTTCGTGCTGGCCGGGCTCCAGATCGCACGCAATGCACGCGACCGCTTCGCGCTGCTGGTGGGTTTCGGCGCCACCCTGGTCGTGGCGCTTCCGGCCGCCCTCAACGTGGCGGTGGTAACGGGCAGCATCCCGCCCAAGGGCTTGCCCCTGCCCTTCGTGTCCTATGGCCGCACGGCGATCATGGCCGCCTTCTTTGCCGCGGGCCTGCTGATCGCCGTAGCGAACCAGGCGCCGGCGCCGGCCGAGAGGTTCCGGCGATGAGCCGCGTGCGCTGGATCGTCGCCGGCGGCGGAACCGGAGGGCACGTCACCCTGGCACTGGCCCTGGCGGAGCGCATCGCCGAGTGCGGCGACCGGGTGCTGTGCGTGGGCGGCCGGCACGGGCTGGAGGGGCGCCTCGTCCCCGCGGCGGGCTTCGACCTGGAAACCCTGCCCGCAAGCCAGGTGATGGGCCGCGGCCCGCTGGGTCGGCTGCGCGGACTCTGGGACGTGGCTCGCGGCGCCCTGGCGGCGCACGGCGTGCTGCGCCGATTCGATCCCCAGATCGTGCTGTCGGTGGGCGGCTACGCGGCCGTCCCGGCCGTGGCCGCCGCGGCCAGCCGGCGCACGCCCCTGGCCCTGGTCGAGCCCAACGCGATCCCTGGACGCGCCAACCGCATGACAGGGCGCTTCGCGAAGCGGGTATTCCTGGCCTTCGACGACGCGGCGCCCGCCTTCCGCGCGGAGACCGTGCGCATGCTCGGCGCACCGCTGCGGCGGGCGCTGGTGGAGGCCTTCGCGTCGCCCGAGCCCCGGCGCCTCCCGGCGCCTCCCGTGCGGCTCCTGGTCTTCGGCGGAAGCCAGGGCGCGCGACAGATCAACGACGCGCTGCTGGCCGCCCTGCCCTCCCTGGACCCCGGCGCGATCGAGGTCGCCCACCAGACCGGCGAGGCCGACCGGGCGCGCGTGGCCGAGGCCTACGCCGGCGCCGGCATCCGCGCCGACGTCTTCGCCTTCGACCCGGACATGCCGCGCCGCTACCGCTGGGCCGACCTGGCGCTGTGCCGGGCCGGCGCCATCACCGTGGCCGAGCTGGCGCTGGCGGGCCTGCCGGCGCTGCTGGTGCCCTACCCGCACGCCGCCGACGACCACCAGACCGCCAACGCGCGCTCCCTGGATCGCGCCGGGGCGGCGCGGCTGCTGGACCCGCACACCCTGGACGGCAAGATCCTGGGGGATGCGCTGGGCGCGCTGCTGGCCGAGCCGGAGCGGCTCGCGGAGATGGGCCGCCGCGCCCGCGAGCTGGCGCGGCCGCAGGCGGCGCGGGACATCGTCGAGGAATGCCGGGCACTGGTCGCGCCCGGAACGCGAAACCCACAATCGGACCCGGGGCGGCGCCCCGTCGGCGTGGAGCCTGCCTCGGCAGCCGCTGCGTCCACAGCCCGCGCCGAAGGCAGCGCCGCCCCGGGAACCGACGGAGTCGACTGATGCAGCGACGCATCCAGCGCGTTCACTTCGTAGGGATCGGCGGCATCGGCATGTGCGGCATCGCCGAGCTGCTGCACAACCAGGGCTACCGCGTGTCGGGCTCCGACCTGCGCGAGGGACCCACGGTCCAGCGCCTGCGCGACCTGGGCATTCCCGTCTCGCTCGGACACGACGGAAGCCACGTGCACGACGCCGACGTCGTCGTGTACTCGTCTGCCGTTCGCCACGCCAACCCGGAGCTGGTCGAGGCCGAACGGCGCAAGGTGCCGGTGATTCCGCGGGCCGAGATGCTGGCCGAGGTAATGCGCCTCAAGGACGGCATCGCCGTCGCCGGGAGCCACGGCAAGACCACCACCACGTCCCTCATCGCCCACGTGCTGGGCGCGGCCGGACTGGACCCGACGGCGGTGATCGGCGGACGCGTCCTGGGCGCCGGCAGCGACCCCACCGGAGCGCGCGTGGGACGCGGCGACGTGCTGGTGGCCGAGGCCGACGAGAGCGACGGATCGTTCCTGCGCCTGACTCCCGTGATCGCCGTGGTCACCAACATCGACCCGGAGCACCTGGACCACTACGGCGCGTTCCCCGCGCTGCAGGACGCATTCATCTCGTTCTGCAACCGGGTTCCCTTCTGGGGGGCCAGCATCCTGTGCCTCGACCACCCGGGCGTGCAGGCCATCCTGCCGCACATGACGCGCCGGACCATCACCTACGGCTTCGCGCCGCAGGCGGACCTGGTGGGGACCGACGTGACGCCCGACGGCGAGGGCATTCGCTTCGGCGTCGAGCATTCCGGCCGCCGGCTGGGCGATGTCCGGCTTCCGCTACCGGGCCGTCACAACGCGGCCAACGCCCTGGCCACCCTGGCCGTCGCCATCGAGCTGGCGGTCCCCTTCACCACGGCCGCCGAGGCCCTGGCGGAGTTCGGCGGCATCGAACGCCGCTTCCAGACCTGGGGCAGCGCCCGTGGCGTGCGCGTGGTGGATGACTACGGACACCATCCCGCAGAGATCCGCGCCACCCTGGCCGCCGCGCGCGACCTGGATCCGGAGCGGGTGGTGGTGGTCTTCCAGCCGCACCGCTACTCGCGCACGCGCGACCTCTTCGACGAGTTCGCCACCAGCTTCAACGACGCAGACCTGTTGATCGTCAGCGACATCTACGCCGCGGGGGAGGAGAAGATCCCGGGCGTCGACGCCGAGGGGCTGACCCAGGCCATCGCCGCCCACGGCCACCGGGACGTGCGCTTCGTGCGCGACCTGGAGATGGTGCTGGAGCACCTGACCGCCGAGCTGCGACCCGGCGACCTGGTCCTCACCCTGGGCGCCGGAAGCGTGTCCGGACTGGCGCCTCGACTGCTGGCCGCACTCGAGGGGGACGGCGGGTGATCGCGCCGGCCCTGCAACGACAGCTGGAAGACGTGCTCGGCGACCGGGTGCGCTTCGAGGCGCCCATGGCGCGGCACACCTCGCTGGGGGTCGGCGGGCCGGCCGACGCCCTCGCCACGCCGGCCGACCGCGACGAGCTGGCCGCCTTGCTCGCGCTGCTGGCCGAGGAAGGCGTGCCCCACCTCTTCCTCGGCAAGGGATTCAACACCCTGGTCCGCGACGAGGGCGTGGAGGGGGTCGTGATCCAGCTGATCCGCCTGCGCCGCATCGAGGAGCGGCCCGGCGGCCGCCTGCGCGTCGAGGTGGGGGTCTCCCACGCCCAGCTCACGCGCTTCTGCATCGAGCGAGGGCTGGCGGGCCTCGAGTTCGGAGCGGGGATTCCCGGGACCGTGGGCGGCTGGCTGGCCATGAACGCCGGGATCGGTACGCGCGAGATGGTGGACGTGGTGCGCGAGGTGGAGGTGATGAGCCCGTCGGGACGACACCGCCGCCACCTGGTCCAGGACACCCTGCGCTTCGGCTACCGGTCCCTGCGCGGCCTGGCTCCCGGCTCCGCTCTGATCTCGACGCTGCTGGAGGTCACGCTGGCGGAGCCCGAGCACGTCCGCGCCGAGGTCGAGCGACTGCTGGCCCGGCGTGCGGCGACCCAGCCGCTGGACATTCCCTCGTGCGGCTCGGTGTTCAAGAACCCGCCCGGCGACTTCGCTGGGCGTCTCATCGAAGCCGCCGGCCTCAAGGGCGAGCACGTCGGCGGTGCCGAGATCTCCAGCGTGCACGCCAACTTCATCACCAACCGCGGCGACGCCACGGCACGCGACGTGCTCGAGCTGATCGAGCTGGCGCGCCGGCGCATCGCCGAGGCGAGCGGAGTCGAGTTGGAGACGGAGGTGCAGATCGTGGGGAGGACTTCGTGAGCGCTCCTCGTTCGCCCTTGCGCCGGGACCTGAATCGCGACGAGTCGCCCATGCGGCACGTCTTCCTGATCGGACTGGGGTGCGTTGCGCTGGCCGCCGGAGCGATCTTCGGCCCGAAGCTGGCCGTCGCACTCACACGGCTCGCGCGGAGCGCGCCCTTCCGGGTGCAGAGCGTCAGCGTCGTGGGCGCCCAGCACGTGACGGCCCAGCGGGTGGTTGCAGCGACGGGCCTGCAGCGCGGGACCCCTCTCCTGGACGTGGACCCGGCCGCGGTGGCGCTGCGGGTGGCCGAGCTGCCCCAGGTCGACGCCGCGCGCGCCGTGCGGCTCCCGCCCGGGCGGGTGGTCGTGGGCGTCCGCGAGCGGGTGGCTCGCGGCCTGGTGGCCGGCGCCGGGGGCGCGGCGTTCCTGGTCTGCGGCGACGGCGTGCCCTTCGCGCCGGCGGGGCCCGGCCCCCATGAGGATCTGCCCCTGCTCGTCACGCCGGGCCACGCCGTTGCCGGCCAGGCCGAGCCCGGCCTGACCGAGGCGGTGGCCGTGGCCGCGGCAGCCGCGGCGGCGGGCTTCGCGGTGGCCGAGGTGCGGATCAGCGGCAGCGAAGGCGCGTGGGACGCCAGCGTGCGCCTGGTCGGGCTTGCCGCAGAGGTGGCGCTGGGGCGCACGCCCGAGCGCGACGCCGCCCTGGGGCGGCTGGCGAAGCTGGTGAAGCACCGGCCCGAGTGGGTGGCCGGCGCAACCTCGATCGATGTGCGCTTCGCGGGATGGGGGATCCTGCGCAGCGACCAGCCCGCGGAGACGCGGGACCAACAGGCGCTTCCGGAAGGAACGCCCGAAGCGGCAGCGGCTCGTGGATACGAGACGCCGTCCGACAGACCGGCGGCCGGGTGATCCGTCGCTGGACCAGGGGGTGAGAGAGATGAAACGAAGAGACGATCTGATCGTCGGTCTCGACATCGGGACCACCAAGATCTGCGCGATCGTGGCCGAACGCCGTGAGGACGGCGTCGACGTGGTGGGCATCGGAACCCATCCGTCGCGGGGCCTGCGCAAGGGCGTCGTCGTCGACATCGACGCGACGGTGACCTCCATCAAACACGCCGTGGAGGAGGCCGAGTTGATGGCGGACTGCGAGATCGCGTCGGTCTACGCAGGCATCGCCGGAGGGCACATTCGGGCCTTCAACTCCCACGGCGTGGTCGCGGTCAAGGACCATGAGGTCAGCCAGAACGACGTCAGGCGCGTGATCGACGCCGCCAAGGCCGTCGCCATCCCGATGGACCGGGAGGTGATCCACGTGATCCCTCAGGAGTTCATCATCGACGACCAGGACGGGATCCGCGAGCCGTTGGGCATGAGCGGCGTGCGTCTCGAGGCCAAGATCCACATCGTCACGGCAGCGGTCACCAGCGCGCAGAACATCGTGAAGTGCGCCAACAAGGCGGGCCTCAACGTAATCGACATCGTGCTGGAGCCGCTGGCGTCGTCGGAGGCGGTGCTGGCCCTGGACGAACGTCAGCTGGGCGTGTGTCTGATCGACATCGGCGGCGGAACCACGGACATCGCCGTGTTCGCCGACGGGTCGATCAAGCACACCTCGGTGCTGGGGCTGGGCGGCTACCACGTGTCCAACGACATCGCCGTGGGGCTGCGCACGCCGTTCGAGGAGGCCGAGCGCATCAAGAAGAAGTTCGGCGTGGCGGCGGCGCGGTACCTGTCCAGCGACGACGTGATCAGCGTGCCCAGCGTGGGCGGGCGCCGGCCCCGGGAGGTCTCGCGCAAGATCCTGTGCGAGATCATCGAGCCGCGCATGGAGGAGATCCTGTGCCTGGCCCGCGGCGAGATCGCCAAGGCCGGACTGGAGGATCGGATTCCCTCCGGCGTGGTGCTCACGGGAGGCTGCTCGGCCCTGGAGGGCGCGGGCGAGCTGGCGGAGGAGATCTTCGAGGCGCCGGTGCGGCCGGGCATGCCGACCCACATCGGGGGCCTCCAAGACGTGGTGCGCAGTCCCATGTACGCCACCGGCGTGGGGCTGGTGCTGTTCGGCGCCGGGCGGGGTCGGGATCAGAGTCGCTTCCGGATTCGGGACGGTTCGATCTTTCGGCGCGTCAAGCAGCGCATGCGCGAGTGGTTCTACGGGGAGTTCGAATAGCCGCGGCGTCAGCCGCAAGCAGGCGCCAATCGGAAAAAAGTGCCGGAGAACGGCACAAAACAACGAGATTTCGTGTTAGATTGGCGCCGCCAGGGGGGTGAGAGATGGCGAAGAAGACCCGAAACAGGGAAGGGTCCATGGGTCGGCCCAGCGGGTCCCGTGTCGAGTCCAGCGAGCCGCTGGACCTGCTCGAGATCGGTCCCGAGGACGACCAGGATCTCCTGGAGTTCGAAGCGTCCGCCCGCAACCGCGCGGTCATCAAGGTGCTCGGCGTGGGAGGGGGTGGCGGCAACGCGCTCAACACCATGATCCACTCTGGCCTGGCCGGGGTGGACTTCATTGCGGCCAATACGGACGCCCAGGCGCTCCAGCACAACGCGGCCGACATGAAGCTCCAGCTCGGCAACCAGGTGAGTCGTGGGCTGGGCTGCGGGGCCGACCCGGAGCGCGGCCGCGCAGCGGCCATGGAGGACCGCGATCGCCTGCGCGATCTGCTGGTCGATTCCGACATGGTGTTCGTCACCGCCGGCATGGGCGGCGGCACGGGCACCGGTGCGGCGCCGGTGGTCGCAGAGGTAGCGCGCGAGGTCGGCGCCCTGACCGTGGCCGTGGTGACCAAGCCCTTCGCGTTCGAGGGCAGGGTCCGCTCGCGGCAGGCGGAGCGGGGCATCGAGGAGCTCCACCGGGTGGTGGACACGCTGATCACGATTCCGAACAACCGCCTGCTGGCGCTGGCCGGGAAGAACCTGGCCATGCGCGAAGCCTTCGGACTGGCGGACGACGTGCTGCTGAACGCGGTGCGCGGAATCTCGGATCTGATCACCACCCACGGGCTCATCAACCTGGACTTCGCCGACGTCCGCACCATCATGAACGAGATGGGCATGGCCTTGATGGGCACCGGCACCGCGTCGGGCGACACTCGAGCCGTGGACGCGGCGCGGATGGCGATCTCGAGCCCGCTGCTCGAGGACCTGTCCATCGAGGGCGCCCGGGGCGTGCTGATCAACGTGACCGGCGCCGAGGACATGACCCTGTTCGAGGTGAACGAGGCCTCGACGCTGGTGCAGGATGCGGCCCACGAGGATGCGAACATCATCTTCGGCGCCGTGGTCGATGAGGCCATGCCGGCGGGCGAGCTGCGGGTGACCGTGATCGCCACGGGACTGGACGACGACCGGGTGGGCCGGGATCGCACCCACGAGGACCTCAACTCCGCCACCATTCGGCCCCTGCGCCCCGAGGTGGCGCCGCTGGACGGCGGAATCCCGGCGGCCAGCGCCGAGATTCCGCGAACGTCGCCGGCTCCGATGCCGACGCCGTCGCGGGCCGCGCCCTCTCGGCCGGCCACACCGGCGGCGCCGAGGGCCGACCGCGGCGAGGACTGGGTCTCCCCGTTCGAGGACGAGCTGGAGATCCCGACCTTCCTGCGGCGTCAAGCCGACTAGCCTGCGCGGGCCCGGCCTCGGCCGGGCCCGCGCGCGTTGGCCATTCTTAGGCGGCCGAGCCCCTACGCTCGGCTTCGCCTCGCTGCGCGCCCTCGGCGCTCTTCCTGAGGAGCAGCGCACTCCGGCGGCTCGGGCTTGCGGGTCGCAGGCTCGGGAGACGGCTCCACCCCGGCGGGACTGCGCGGGTGTCTGCTAGCGTGCCGCGGCGATGGCAGACGAACCGATTCTTCTCGAGCGGCACGACGACGGGGTGGTCGTGCTCACTTTCAACGATCCCGAGCGGCGCAATGCCATGACTCGTGCCATGGGCGAGGCCCTGGCGTCGCGGGTCGCGGAGCTGGGTGGGGATCGCGAGTTGCGGGCCGTGGTGCTCACCGGCGCCGGGCGCGCCTTCTGCGCCGGCGGCGACCTGGACTTCATCCAGGCCATGGCCGATGCGGGCCGTGCGGATCCGGCCGGCCCCACACGGCGCCAGAACCGCGAGGCCATGCGCTCCTTCTACGGACTCTTCCTGTCGGTGCGGCAGATCCCCTGCCCCACCGTGGCGGCCCTCAACGGAGCCGCCGTGGGCGCCGGGCTCTGCGTGGCCCTGGCCTGCGACGTGCGCATCGCGGCTCGCGACGCCCGCTTGGGCCTCAACTTCGCCCGCCTGGGCATCCATCCGGGCATGGGCGCCACCTGGACGCTGCCGCGCATCGTGGGTCCCGCCCACGCCGCGGACCTGCTGCTCACGGGACGCCTGGTGGAGGGCGCCGAGGCGGAACGCATGGGGCTGGTGAACCGGGCCACCGACCGCGACCGCGTGCTCCCCGAGGCACTGGAGATGGCCCAGCAGATCGCCGGCGCGGCGCCGGCGGCGGTGCGCGGCACCCGCGCCGCCCTCGAGCGGGCACTGGGTGCCAGCTTGGAGGATCAGCTCTCCTTCGAGGCCGACCGCCAGGCCGAGTGCTACGAGACCGCCGACCTCCAGGAAGGACTCCGCGCCGCCCGAGAGAAGCGCGCCGCCGAGTTCCGCGGCAAGTGACCGAATTTGGTGACGCGAATCACTCCATGGCCGCGGCCAAATTGCTACATTCAAGAGAATCGAGGGCTGGCCGAAGGAAAGAGAAGTCCTGCGGCCCGGCTGGAATGCCCGGAATGCTACGGATCTTGACCGGTTTGGGGGGGGGCC
>JAFDET010000005.1 GCA_019310195.1 Deltaproteobacteria bacterium | reverse complement strand
GGGACCGCGTCGTACGAGATCCCCTGGGTGCTCGCCAGCTCCTCAGCCCACGGTCTCATCGCCGCGCTGGCCATGTGGCTGGCCTTCCTGCCGCCATCCGCCTGGACGCGCCGCGTGCAGCGCCGCGCCGCCGCACCGTAGCCGGCGAGCAGCTGCGCCAGCCGCGCGGCTCGGCCCCACGGAACCGCAAGTCAGATTGCGCTTGGCCGGATGTGGGCAGCTCGCATTCCGCTATCGGGCGGCGGCCCGTGCTTGCTTGATTCTCCTCGCGGTCCTGTGCGCCTGGATCGTCGCGTCGAGCGCCTTGGCCATCTCCGGGTTCTATCTCGACGAGCGGGCACTCCGAGTGCTTCCCCTCCTTTGCGGATTCCTCGTCCCGGTGAGCATCGTTGCAGCGAGCCTGTGGTTCGATCCGGTGTTGCAATCGGGCGTTCTCGGCATCGTCGAATCGCTACCGCTCAGCTGGCTTGTCGGCGTGCAGGCAATCCGCATCACCGCGATTGGAACGATCATCAAGTACCTGGACGGCGACCTTCCCGGTCATTTCATTCTGCCGGTGGGAGTTCCAGACTTCGTGGTGGGGTTGACTGCCCTACCCATGGCTTGGTGGGCTTCGCGCGATCCCGCCAAGGCACGGTCCAGTCTCATGGCGTGGAATGCCATCGGGGCTTCGATCTTCCTTGCTGCCGGCATCCTCATGCATGTCTCAATGCCTGGTCCCGTCCAGTTCTTCACGTCCGGGCCCACGACCAAGGCCCTCTTCGAGTTCCCTCTAGCGCTGGTGCCCACCTTCCTCGTACCGTGCTTCGTCGGACTCCATCTGGCGTGCCTCTGGAGGCTCATCGCGCGCGCTGCCTGACAACCTTGCAGCTGACGGCCGCACGCAGAGCGCTCCCGTACCGTGGTACGCTCGGGGGCGTGATTCAGGTGTCTCAGCGCGGCTGCGGGGCCGTGTCCGTAGCTGAAGCGCCAAACCGTCAGGTGGAAGGGGATTACTTCGGTGAACATGGAGCGAGAACGCGCGCTTGAGCTGCTCCGAGGCGGTACGGAAGCGGTGGCCCGCTGGAATCGCTGGCGGGCGGGGCAGGTCGACGCCCCCGACCTCGCCCACTGCGACCTCTCCGAAGCGGACCTGGCTGGCGCCGATCTCTCCGGGATCGACCTGCACGCGTCGAACCTCCGCGGCGCGAACCTCCGCGGCGCGAACCTGGAACGCGCCGATCTTCATCGCGCGAATCTTCGCTCGGCGGAGCTAAGCGCAGCGGTCCTCCGGTCGGCGAATCTGAGAGCCGCCAACCTCGCGTCAACGAACCTCTTCGGCGCGGACCTTCGCCGTGCCAACGTCCGCAACGCCTCGTTCCGGGAGGCGGAAGCAGACCACGAGACGCGGTGGCCTGACGGTTTCACACCCAGCGCACACGGGATCGAGCCCTGGCCGGCCGTCTAGGAGCCTGACCCAAGATGGGGTGCGCCGGCCCGGGCGCCGAGACGCCGCGCTGGCAAGGCGCGCGACTGAGCCATAGCCGTAGCTACGGCGCAAGGAGCGCAACACAGCCAGCGCGGATGGATCGGCGTTCGGACGGTGCGCCCCATCTTGGGTCAGGCTCCTAGCAAGCGATCTTGATTCAGGTCAAGGCCTGTGCGGCAGGGCGACGTACTGCGCTTGCATGACGAGTGCGTCGAGAAGCGAGTCCGCTGCCGAGAGGCCTGGCCGGTCGAGTCCTCCGTCCGTTGCCCGACGAGCCCTTGCGGTGGTCGGTCGCACCCGGACCGACCGCGGATCGTGGTACGATCAGTCGCGTAACCCCGGTATCTCAGCGCGGCTGCGACGTCGCGGCTGCAGCTGAGCGCCGGATCCGTCAGGCCGCACAGCAGAAGTGCTCACGGAGCGTTCGGGGGACGCGATGATCCAGGACTATCGAGTATCCGAACGACCGGCGTGGCGCTCGATCGCGCAAGAGGCCCTTGGCTTTACCGCAGCAGCCGCGCTGTTTCCATTCGGGATCAAACGGCCACGTCGCCGCACGCCTCGGCAGCCGGATCAGAGGACCGTCGTTCTCATCCATGGCTACCTCTCGAATCGGTCGACCCTGTTTCCGGTAGCTGCGTACCTTCGTCTTCGCGGCATCAAGCAGGTCCTTTCGTTCAACTACAGCTCCGGCAGCGGGGTCGAGCAGGCCGCGCTTCAGCTGCGTGAGTACCTCCGGCGGCACGTCCGCGGCGGCCGCATTGATCTCGTATGCCACAGCCTTGGTGGACTCGTGGCTCGGGTCTACATCCAGGAGCTTGGCGGCGCGCGTCGCGTCGATCGCTGTGTCACGCTCGGCACGCCTCATCGCGGTACCTACAACTCCTACTGGCTCAACTCGCGCGTCGGCAGCGAGCTGAGGCCCGATTCGCCGCTCCTTGCCCGCCTCCAGGCCTCGCGAGCCGGCGCCCGAGATGTGGGCTTCCTCTCACTGGTCGCCGGCTCCGACAACCTGATCGTGCCCCGAGTCTTTGCGAGTCACGAGCGCGAGGTTCACGTTCCCGACGTCGGCCACGTTTCGATGGTCTTTTCGCCGCGCGTGCTCCGTATCATCGGGGATTACCTCGCCACTTCCCAGGCGACGAGCGCCGAACGCGAACCGGCGTGTGCCGTCTGACGAGCCATCGCAGCGGGAGCCCAACACCGCCAGATGGCATCGAGAGAGGGTCCTCGAGTTCATGCGAATCGTTGACGCTTGGATGCAGCATCCGACACGGCGCTTCCTGGAGCAGCCGTTCTTCGAGTCGCTGCGTCGCTGGACACGCCAGGATGAGATTCCGGATGTGCCTCTGTCCATGACCCTTGGAGCCATGGATGAGGCGGGAGTTGGCCTCGGGCTCGTCGCCGCATGGTGGGGTCCCCAGGGCGCCCTGATCGACAATGACGAAGTGGCGTCGTTCGTTCGGCAGCATCCCGATCGTCTGGTCGGCGTGGCATCCGTCGACCTCTCGCGACCCATGGACGCCGTGCGCGAGCTGCGCCGCTGCGTTCGCGACCTCGGCTTCCGGGCGCTCCGCATCGTCCCGTGGCTCTGGGGGTGGCCCCCCGATGATCGACGCTACTACCCCCTCTACGCGGAGTGCGTCGAGCTCGGCGTGCCGTTCTGCCTCCAGGTAGGCCACACCGGCCCCCTCCTGTCGTCGGAGACGGGACGTCCGATCCCCTACCTGGAGAACGTGGCCCTCGAGTTCCCCGAGCTCCAGATCGTTGCCGGGCACATCGGCGCGCCCTGGACGCAGGAGATCATCTCGCTCGCCACGAAGTTCCCGAACCTCTACATCGATACGTCTGCCTACAAGGCCACTCGATACCCCGCGGACTTCGTCGAGTTCATGCGGGGGAGGGGCTCCAAGAAGGTCCTGTTCGGCACCAACTATCCCATGCTGACGCCATCGGCCTGCCTCGAGGGCGTCGGGGCGCTCGGGCTGAGCGAAGAAGCGGAGCAGCTCTTCCTGTCGGGCAATGCAGCGCGGGTCTTCAAGCTCGAGGACTAGCGATCCGACTCCTGCGCCGCGTGGCGCGCGTCCAACTCCTCGCGGATGCGCGCGTGCTCGGCCGCATCCAGGCGGAAGCGCCGGAAGATGAGGGCGCCGATCAGGTTGCCCACGAAGGGGCCGCCGGCGAAGAGCAGCTTGAGGGTCCAGAGCGCCGCGCCGGCCTGCCTCTGGTTGGGCTCGAACCCAGATGCCTGGAGGGCCAGGCCGGTCAGCGCGATGGTGCAGCCGGCCGCGGCCTTGAAGGCGAAGCCCGCAGCCGCCGAGTAGGCGCCCTCCTTGCGCTCGCCGGTCCGGTACTCGTCCACGTCCATGACGTCGGCCAGGACCGACTGGGCCATGGCCCCGCCCGCGCCGGCGAAGCCGCCCGCGATCACCAGCAGCACCGAGACGTAGACCAGATCGCCCGAGCCCGTGAAGACCGTCGCTCCGAAGGCGAGGCCTGTCCCCAGCATTCCCACCAGCCAGCTGCGCGGCTTCCCGAAACGCCGCGACACGCGCACCCAAAGCGGAACCGAGGCCACGGACGCGAAGACGTAGAAGGCGGGGAGCAGCGCCACCGCCTCCGGACGCTCGACGACGTACTTGGTGACGAACGGCGCCAGCACGCCGATGACGGCGCCGCCCAGCGCCTCGACGAAGAGCACGGCGAGCAGGATCCGCGCGTGCGGGTTGCGCCAGACGTCGCCCAGGACGCGGCGGGGGCTGCCGGCGCCGCGGCCCTGGTGCTCGGGGCGCTCGCGCAGCACGAGCGGCGGCACGGCCAGCACCAGCGCCGCAAAGGGGACCACCAGGTAGACCACCGTCCTGGCCGCAAGGCGCGGATCCTCCGCGTTCTGCACCAGCTGGAGCGCGACGAAGGCCGAGATGATGCCCAGGGTCAGGGTGACGTGACGCAAGCCGAAGATGCGGGTGCGGTCGTGGTGGCCGCGGGACAGCTCCGCACCCAGGGAGCCGTGGGGGATCGAGTAGCACGTGTAGCCGGAATAGAAGCCGAGCAGGGCCACTCCGATCCAGACCCCCAGGGCAGCTCCTTCCAGCGCGCGAGGCGGCGACCAGAGCATCGCGAACGACGCCAACAGGAGTGGGATGCCAGCCAGCATCCAGGGGCGGCGGCGCCCCAGCCGCGTGCGGGTCCGGTCCGACAGGTAGCCCACCGCCGGGTCCGTCACGGCATCCCAGATGCGCCCGGCCGCGAACATCACGCCCACCACGCCGGGCGCCATGAGCAGGACGTCCGTGGCGTAGTTCAGGAAGTAGACCTGGATGAAGAAGAGCGGCAGCGAGAGGCCGAATACGGGCAGGCCCCAGGCCAGGATCGGGGGCCAGGGCAGCCGCTCGTCGCGGGCGGGTGCGGGGGGGTGATGAGTGGCTATTGGATTCGCTCGAGCTGGACCGGAAGACCATCCATCGGTCGCGAGATCGGCGCCTGCTGCACCGGCATGCGGTAGGCGTCGTCCACGGTCCAGCGATAGCGCAGGACCATCTGGTGCATGATGCTCTTGATCTGGGCCTCGGCGAACTTGAAGCCCAGGCAGTGGTGGGGGCCGCCGCCGAAGGGGATCCACAGGAACGTATGCCGGGCGCTCTCGTCTCGGTCGGGCGAGAAGCGCTCGGGATCGAACCGGAAGGGAGCCGTCCACCACTCGGCCATGTGGTGGGTGTGGATCGGCGACACCACCACCATGCTGCGCGCCGGGATCTCGTAGCCGCCCCACGCGAAGTCTTGGGTGGTGATGCGCGGGATCACGGGCAACGGCGGGTAGCGGCGCAGCACCTCCTTCATCACCCAGGTCAGGCTGCGAAGCTGCTCCGCCTCCTCGTACTCCAGGTGGGGTCGGCCCACGGCCGCTGCCTCCTCGCGCACGCGCTCCTGCCACTCCGGGTGGCGCGCCAGCTCGTAGATCATGGAGGACAGTGTGCTCGTGCTGGTGTCGTGGGCCGCCATCATCAGGAACACCAGGTGGTCGATGATCTCCGGGTCCGAGAGGCGGGTGCCGTCCTCGTCCTCGGCGCGGCACAGCAGCGAGAACATGTCGGCCTCCTCGCCCCCGCGCTTGACGGGGATCAGGTCCGAGAGGAAGCGGATCATGGCCTTGCGTCCCTCGAGACCGCGGTGGAACTCGAGGCCGGGGATCGGCAGGCGCAGCCGCGACATGGAAGCCGCCACCATGTCCTCGAAGGCGCGGTTCAGGCGCAGCGTGTCGGGCCCCAGGTCCACGCCAAGAAAAATTGACGCGGCCATGTCCAGGGTCAGCTCCTTGACCGCGCCGAAGGCCGTGAAGTCGGACTGCTGCTCCCAGTCGGCGATGCCCGCGCTCACCATGGGGTTCATGCGCTCCAGGTAGCTGCGCAGCACGGGGCGGCGGAAGGCCTGGTGCATCAGGCGCCGATGGCTCTTGTGATCCTCGCCGTCGCGGAGCAGCAGACCGTTGGGGAAGATGCGCCCCATGATCCGGGTCCAGGGATCTCGGGCGGAGAAGATTCCGTCCCGGTCCATCAGCACCATCTGGCACGCGTCCGGCCCGAAGAGATTCAGCATGCGGAACGGGCCCAGCGGCTGGCGCACCACGCTGCCGCCGCTCTCGTACTGGTTCTGGAGCGGCGTCAGCATGTCGACGCGCTCGCCTTGCGGATTGAGCAGCGCACGTACCAGACGCATGCGCCCCGCCCGCGGGATGTCGTCGAAGGGCCGGGGGCTGGTGAGCGTTTCGGCGGCCGGATTCATGGCTACTCCGAACAGGCGGGAGGACGGCCCTCGAGGGACCGATGTTAGGTCCCGGCCGTGGATCGGCAAAGCGCACGGCCCGATCGGGGAAAGCCCCGAGACCGTTGCCGCTGTGGCGTAGAATCGGTGTGGGATGCGGCGCTCGCTGGCGATCGTGGCGATGGCGCTCGGGCTCGTCGCTTGTGCGCGCTCGGAGGGGCCCGCACGGCTGCGGCTCGCCCACGGTCTCGACGTGGCCCATCCGGTCCACCGGGCCCTGGTCTTCTTGGCCGAGCGATCCGCGGAGCTGTCCGGCGGCGCGTTGGACGTGAGCGTCTACCCATCCGAGCAGCTGGGCAGCGAGCGCGAGTGCCTGGAGCTGCTCCAGATCGGAAGCCTCGACCTGACCAAGGTCTCGTCGTCGGTGCTGGAGAATTTCTCACCGGAGTTCCGGGTGCTGGGCGTTCCCTATCTCTTTCGGGACGAGGCCCACCGTTTCGCGGTACTCGACGGCGAGATCGGCCGCCGCCTGCTGCGCAGCGCCGAGCCCCAGCGCCTGCGCGGGCTGGCTTTCTACGACGCCGGGACGCGCAGCTTCTACACGCGGCGTCGGCCGATCCGCACGCCCGCGGATCTGGAGGGGCTCAAGATCCGCACCCAGGAGAGTCCCATGGCCATGGCCATGGTGCAGCAGCTCGGGGCCGCGGCGACGCCCATTGCCTGGGGAGAGCTCTACACCGCCCTGCAGCAGGGCGTGGTGGACGGCGCCGAGAACAATCCGCCCTCGTTCTACGCCTCCGGTCACTACGAGACGGCGCGCTTCTACAGCCTGGACGAGCACACGGCCGTCCCGGACGTGCTGCTGATCTCCACGCGCAGCTGGTCGCGGCTCGACGCGGAGCAGCGGGGTGCGCTGGAGCAAGCGGTCCGCGACTCGGTCGTGCTTCAGCGGCGCCTGTGGCGCGAGGCCACGGAGGCGGCGCTGCTCGCCGTGCGCGAGGCGGGTGTCCAGGTCAACCGTCCCGATGCGCGCGCGTTCGTGGAGCACACCGCACCCCTGCGCCGTGAAGTCGACCGGGACGCGGAGCTCGGGCCGCTGCTGCGGGCGATCGCGGCCGAAGGCGCCTCGTGAGGGTTCGGCCCGCAGTGGACCGTGTGGTCGGCGGCGCCCTGGCGGTGCTGATGGGCGCCGCGGTGCTGAACGTCCTGTGGCAGGTGGCGTCGCGCTTCCTGCTGGGCGATCCCAGCTCGTTCACCGATGAGGCGGCCCGCTTCCTGCTGATCTGGATCGGTCTCCTGGGCGCGGCACACGTGGCGGGCCAGCGGCGCCACCTGGCCATCGACCTGCTGCCCGGGCGGCTGGGCCCGCGCGGGCGCGCGCTGCTGGGGCTGGCAAGTGAGGCGGTGGTGGCCGTCTTCGCGCTGGCGGTCCTGGTCGTCGGCGGAGCGCGCCTGGTGGCCCTGACCCTGGAGCTGGGTCAGCGCTCGCCGGCTTTGGGAATCCCGCTGGGTTGGGTGTACGCCGTGCTTCCCGTGTCCGGCGCGCTGGTGCTCTTCCACTGCGGCTGCTCGGGCGCCGAGCACCGGGCGATCCTTCGCGCGAGTCACGGCGATGACTGAGGCCCTGCTCATCGCCTTGACCTTCGTGGCGCTCCTGGCCATGGGCGTGCCGGTGGCGTGGGTGATCGGCATCGCCGCCACGCTGGGCATGCTGGCCGGTGTGGACGCGGCGCCCGCGCTGACCACGACCGCCCAGCGCATGGCGTCGGGCCTCGACTCTTTCACCCTGCTTGCCATCCCGCTCTTCGTGCTGGCGGGAGAGCTCATGAACCGCGGTGGCATCGCGAGCCGGCTGATCGACCTCGCCAAGCTGGCGCTGGGTCGGCTACCGGGGGGGCTGGCCCAGGTGAACATCGTGGCGTCCCTCCTGTTCGGGGCCATCTCCGGCTCGGCGGTGGCAGCGGCCTCCGCCGTGGGCGGCGTGATGGCGCCGCGCATGCGCCGGGAGGGCTACGACCCGGGTCTCGGCGCCGCGGTCAACATCACCGCCGCCACCACGGGGCTCGTGGTTCCCCCCAGCAACATCCTCATCGTCTACTCGCTGGCCAGCGGCGGCGTCTCCATCGCGGCGCTCTTCCTGGCGGGCTACTTGCCGGGGCTGCTGGTGGCGCTCGCTCTCATGACGGTCACCGCGTTCACCTCGAGCGGCGTCGAGAGGGTCCGCGGAAGCGGTCTGGGGCTCGCCTTCCGGCGCGCGGCGCCCAGCATGGGCCTTCCGCTGCTGGTGATCGGGGGCATCGTGGGCGGTGTCTTCACCGCCACCGAGGCTGCGGCGATGGCCGTGGTGTATGCGGCGGTGCTGGCCTTCGGCTACCGGGAGGTGCGCGTGAGGGACATCCCCTCGCTGCTGCGCGAGAGCGCCTGCACCACGGCGGTGGTGATGCTGCTGGTGGCCACCTCGATGGCGCTGTCGTGGATCCTGGCCTTCGCCGGCGCGCCCGCCGCGGTGGGGCGCGCGCTACTGGGTCTGGGCGATAGCCCCCTGGCCGTCCTGCTCTCGATCAACGTGGTGCTGCTGCTGGTGGGCACCTTCATGGACATGACGCCCGCGGTGCTCGTCTTCACGCCCATCTTCCTGCCGGTGGTCACGGAGCTGGGCATGGACCCCGTGCACTTCGGGATCGTCATGATCCTGAACCTGTGCATCGGCCTGTGCACGCCGCCGGTCGGGAGTGTGCTCTTCGTGGGCTGCAGCGTGGCGGAGATCGGCATCGGGCGGGTGGTGCGGCCTCTGCTGCCGCTCTTCGCCGCCATGCTGGTCGCCCTGGCCGCCGTGACGGCCATTCCACAGCTTTCGCTCTGGCTTCCCTCGAAGCTGGGCTACTGAAAGGGTCGGGAGGACGGAAGATGAGGCGCCTCTACGAAGTCATCGCCTTCGGCGCGCTGGTGCTGGGGTCTGCCAGCCTGGCCCTGACTGTCTACCTGTGGCTGGGCGACTGGCCCCAGCGCACCAAGGAGCTGGTGGACTACCAGCGCTCGGCCGCGGAGAATGCGGGCCGCCCGCCGGAGCCGCTGGTGTCCGGCGCCTCGACCCGGGCGGGCAAGTCGCTGGCCGGAACCTGGCCGGCGGTCATCGACCCCTACGGGCGCGGCGCGCTCGCCGGCATCGCGCCGCGGGACGTGCGCCCCGAGACGCCCAGCGATCTGGCGGAGTTCTCCTTCGACGATGGGCTCGAACTCGAGGTGCCGGGCGATTGGAACAGCCAGGATCCGCGCCTGGTCTTCTACACGGGGACCGTGTGGTACAAGCGCACCTTCGAGCACCGCCTGGGGTCGGGACAGCGGACGTACCTGTGGTTCGGTGCCGCCCACTACCGCGCCACGGTCTACCTGAACGGACGGCTGCTGGGCGAGCACGAGGGGGGCTTCTCGCCCTTCAACTTCGAGGTCACCGGCAGGCTGCGCTCCGGTGAGAATCTGCTGATCGTGCGCGTGGACAACGACAAGCTCGACGACGACGTGCCCACGCCCACGACCGACTGGCTCAACTACGGCGGGCTGACCCGAGACGTGCGTCTGGTGCAGGTGCCGCGCGTCTTCGTGCGTACCTGGCGGATGGGTCTCGACCCCGAGGATCCGAGCCGCATCGCCGCCGAAGTCGTGGTGGACGGTGCCGACGGACCGGAGGACGTCAGCCTGTCGATTCCGGAGCTGGGCCTGGAGGCCACGGGGCGGACGAATGCCGAAGGCGTGGCCAGCTTCGCGTTCGAGGCCGGCCCCGAGCGCTGGTCGCCGGACAATCCCCGCCTCTACCGGGTGGAGATGCGAACGGGTGAGGACGTCGTGAGCGACGAGATCGGCTTCCGCACCGTGGCGGTGCGCGGCCGTGAGATCCTTCTCAACGGCGAGCCGGTCTTCCTGCGCGGCGTCTCCATCCACGACGAGGCCGGTCACGGCGAGGGGCGAGTCCACTCCACGGTGCAGGCCCAGCGCGTCCTGGGCTGGGCGCGCGACCTGGGTTGCAACTTCGTGCGCCTCTCCCACTACCCCCACGCGGAGGAGACCGTACGGCTGGCGGAGCGCATGGGGCTCCTGGTCTGGTCGGAGATCCCGGTCTACTGGAACGTGGCCTTCGAGAGCGAGCGCACCCTGGCCCTGGCGAAGCAGCAGCTCTCCGAGATGATCGAACGCGACCGCAACCGCGCCGCGGTGATCATCTGGAGCATCGGCAACGAGACGCCCGAGACCGAGGCTCGGCACCGCTTCATGACCGCCCTGGCCGAGCACACCCGGGCCGAGGACCCGACCCGGCTGGTGTCCGCGGCCTTGCTCACGGGCCAGGAGGCCTTGGTGCCCTTCGTGACCCGCTACTACCTGCCGGCCCTGGCGGGGATCGTCCGCGAGGTGTGGCCCTTCCGCGTTCGCGACCCGCTGGTGGACGTCGTGGACGTGGCCGCGGTGAACGAGTACTTCGGCTGGTACTACTCGGGCGCCATCGGGGTCCTGGGTCCAGTCTCCAGCCATCGCGCACGCCGGGTCATGCTCGACAACATGCACCGCATCCGCATCGAGCTGGAGGTGGAGAAGCCGCTGGTGATCAGCGAAATGGGCGCCGGCGCCCGGGTCGGCCTGCACGCGTCGGAGGAGGAGCTGGTGGTCTTCAGCGAGGAGTACCAGGCGCTGGTCTACCGCCGGCAGCTGGACATGCTGGAGCGCCAACCAAGCCTGGCTGGAATCTCGCCCTGGGTGCTCAAGGACTTCCGCTCGCCGCTGCGCATGCACCAGAGCGTTCAGAACTACTGGAACCTCAAAGGCCTGGTGGCCGACGATGGCACCCGAAAGCCGGCCTTCGCCGTCCTACAGGATTGGTACCGCGCGCGACGCGACGCCGAAGGGGGCGCCTGACGGCGTATACTGAGCGGGCGGCGCAAAACCCCCCATCGATCGGCGCTTGCGACCGGGTCGACGAGGTGCTTCCGGAGGTTCAGAGGTGATAGAGGAGCTGCTGACGAAGCTGACCCTGGAGGAGAAGGCCGCGCTGCTGGCCGGATCCGATCTGTGGCATGGCGCCGGCGTGGAGCGGCTGGACATCCCGCCGCTCAAAGTGAGCGACGGTCCTCACGGCGTGCGCGGCGGCGACCTGTCCGGGACGGTCGCGGCGGCGAGCTTCCCCTGTGGAACCGCTCTGGGCGCCACCTGGAACCCGGAGCTGGTGGAGCGTCTCGGCGTGGCCGTGGGTGAGGAGGCGCAGACCAAGAACGTGCACGTGGTCCTGGGGCCGACGGTGAACCTGCACCGCACGCCGCTCGCGGGCCGCAACTTCGAGTGTTACGCCGAGGATCCGGAGCTCTCGGCGGGCCTGGCCGTCGCCTTCGTGCGCGGCGTGCAGAGCACCGGCGTGGGTGCTTGCGTGAAGCACTTCGTGTGCAACGACTCCGAGTTCGAGCGCCACACCATCAGCTCCGAGGTGGACGAGCGCCCTCTGCGCGAGCTCTACCTGGCGCCCTTCGAAGCGGTCGTGCGTGAGACGGACCCCTGGTCCGTGATGACCTCGTACAACCGCATCAACGGCACCTACGCCTGCGATCACCCTTTGCTGGCCGACGTGCTGCGTGGCGAGTGGGGCTTCGGCGGCTTCGTGATCTCCGACTGGTTCGGGCTGCAGAGCACCGACGAGGCGCTCCTGGCCGGAAACGACCTGGAGATGCCCGCCCCCACGCGTTGGCGCGGCGAAAAGCTGGTGAAAGCGGTGCGCGCGGGACGCGTGGACGAGAAGGACGTGGACGCCTGCGTGCGCCGCATGCTGCAGGTGCGCGAGCGGGCCGGCATCCTGCAGGGCTCCGTCAGCGACGCCGAGCAGGCTGTGGACCGGGAGGAGCACCGCGCCGTGGCGCGGCAGACCGCGCTGGAATCGATCGTCCTGCTGCGCAACGAGGACGCCCTGCTGCCCCTGGACGCAGGCTCTTTGAAGCGCGTGGCCGTGATCGGGCCGGCGGCCACCCAGGCGGGTGTGATGGGGGGGGGCAGCTCGCGGCTGGCGCCCCACTACGCGGTCTCTCCGCTGGACGGGATCTCGGCGCGGCTCGGCGACGCTGTTGCGATCTCCTACGAGCCCGGCTGCAGCTACCACAAGACGCTGCCCTTCCTGGAGGGCGACTTCGAGGTGGCCTTCCACGCGGGCTTCGAGTGCGAAGGCGAGCCCGTCCTCGTCAAGCGCGCGCCGCGGGTGTTCTTCAACTGGCTCGGCCACTTCACCGATGCGGTGGACACCGAGTGCTTCTCGGTGCGCGTCACCGGCCGCTTCGTGCCGCCGCGCGTGGGCGAGTGGACCTTCGGCCTGAGCAGCGCGGGCCGCAGCCGGCTCTCGATCGACGGCCGCGAGGTGGTCGACAACTGGACCCAGCAGGAGAAGGGCGAATCCTTCTACGGGGCGGGGAGCACCGAAAAGCGGGGCACGGTCTACCTGAACGGACCCTGCGAGGTGTAGATCCTCTACAGCAAGGAAGACGCGCCGATCCTGGGCGGCCTCCAGGTCGGCGCGCTGGAGCCCATCGGCGAAGACGCCATGGCGCGAGCCGAGGCGGCTGCCGCGGCGGCAGACGTTGCGCTGGTGGTGGTCGGTCTGAACGGCGACTGGGAGACCGAGGGCAAGGACCGCGAGTCGCTGGAGCTTCCCGGCGAACAGTCCGAGCTGATCGAGCGCGTGATCGCTGCAAACCCCAGGACCGTCGTGGCGCTCAACGCCGGATCACCGATCACCGGTGCCTGGATGGATCGCGCGCCGGCCCTGCTCACCCTCTGGTACGGCGGGCAGGAGGCGGGCAATGCCCTGGCCGACGTGCTGTTCGGAGACGCCTGCCCGTCGGGTCGGCTTCCCCAGACCTGGCCGGTGAGGCTCGAGGACAACCCGACCCAGGAGACCTACCCCGGCGAGGACGGCCGCGTGGTCTACGGCGAGGGCGTGTTCATGGGCTACCGCTGGTACGACAGCAAGGAGATCGCCCCGCGTTTCGCCTTCGGGCACGGTCTCTCGTACACGCGCTTCGAGTACGGAGCCGTGGAGGTCCAGGCCACGGGCGCCGACGTGGAGGTCCGGGTCCCCGTCACCAACACCGGGCAGCGCGCGGGCCAGGAAGTGATTCAGCTCTACGTCTCCGACCCGGAGGCACGCGTCGTCCGTCCCGAGAAGGAGCTACGCGCCTTTCGCAAGCTGACGTTGGAGCCCGGTGAGCTGCGGGTCGTCCGCTTCTCGCTCGGCTCGCGCGCCTTCGCATTCTGGGACTCGGAGACCCACGACTGGTGCGTCGAGCCCGGTGCGTTCGAGATCCTGGTGGGCGGAGCGTCCGATGCGATCCGCAGCCGAGCGACCTTTCCGATCCAGGTCTGAGCCCCACGCTTCCTGACTTTTCAGCAGCTTCACTGCGGCGCGGCTCTGCGCGCGCCGTTGCTCGGCGCCTGCACCCGGCCTGCCTGCTGTACGGGTCACCGGACGCGGCGCGCCGGCACTCACACCCATGCGTTGTCGTCGCGTTCTGGGAGCCGCGAGGCTCCTCCTATGCCTGCCGATCTTCTGCCTGCTCGCTGCCTGTGCCACCTCCGGAGGTCCCCGGGTGGACTGGGACGAAGCGGCCGCGCAGGGCGCCACCGCCCTGGTGGAGGGTCGGGTCGACGAAGCCGAGACCTGGTGGCGGCTCGCCGCGGACGAAGCCAGCGGCGACCCCGACGAGCTGGCACGACTCTCCTTCAGCCTCTTCAACCTGAGCCTGGTCCAGAGCCAGGCCGGGCGCTTCGACGAGGCGGAGGCCAGCGCGCGCAAGTCGGTGGTCGTGGCCGAACGACTCGGGGAGCCGTTTCATCCGATGCTGGGCACCGCCATCTTCGGCCTGGCCATGGTGCAGGCCGAGCAGGGGCGTCGCGGCGAGGCCGAGCTCAACGTGGCCCGGTCCGGCGAGATCCTGATGGCCCACCCGGGCATCAACGATCCGCTGATCGCCGAGGTGCTGATCCTGGCCGGCTCCATCGCCCTGGAGCGCGGCCGGCACCTGGATGCCGAGCTGGCGTTCCGTGACGGCTGCGCGATTCGCGCGCGCCTGTTCGGCGCCGACGGCACCGATGCCGCCTCCTGCGCGCTGCTCTTCGGCCAGCTCGAGCTGGCGCGCGGGCGCCCGGCCGATGCGCGTCGCTACCTGGACACGGGTCAGAAGATGCTCGAGCGCGGCGTACCCGAGGGCCACCCGCTCCAAGCCGAGTACCGCCGCCTGGCCGCCCTGCTGGAGCGCGCCGAGCGGTCCCAGACTCCCTAGAGCCCGTTCACGTGGGACAGGGCTTCGCCGTCGTCTTCCGGCGCGGGGCGGCTGGAATCCGGCGCCGAGGCGGCGTTGCGCAGCACGGCCGCGTAGCCGCGGGTGATGCAGGCGTCCTTCAGTACGCCCCGCTCCCTCAGCAGCTCGTGCATGCGCGGCAGGTTGTAGTGGGGAACGGTCATCAGCAGGTGGTGCTCCAAGTGGTAGTTTACCCGGTTGGGCGCCAGGAAGAGCCGCTCCCACCCGCGGGCCAGCGTAGTGCGCGTGTTGCCCAGGGTGTGGGTCGGGTCGGGCGTCAGCGCGTGCTCGGCGATGGCGCGGATGCGCGTCACCAGCGTGTTGGTCGTGAGCCACGCGACGACCCAGAGCAGGTACAGCTCGGGCCGCCCGAACGCGGCCAGGATGCCCAGCAGCACCAGGTTGGTGATCGCCACGCCCTGGGTCGCGCGTCGCGCACCCGGATCCGCGGCGTAGCGCGCGAAGGTCCGGCTCCACGCGCCTCGCGCGAACTTGAGCCCCGTCTGCCCGGACAGGTCGCGCCACACCTTGCGGCGCAGGCTGCCGGGAGTGATGGGGAACGGGCGCACCAGGCCGATGTCGGGATCCTTGTCGCTCCCGGTGCGGGCGTGGTGGCTCAGGTGGTAGGGGCGGTAGGGGCGCCAGTCGCTCCAGACCGGGTAGGCGGCCAGCCAGTTGCCCGCCCAGTCGTTGACGGCGCGGTTGCGGAACAACGAGCGGTGGGAGGCCTCGTGCATGAGCACCGCGAAGCCGAGCTGGCGCGCGCCGATCACGAGCAGCGCTACGACGACGGTCAGCGGGTTGGGCCACGCCGCCACCAGCGCGAAGGACGCGAAGATCAGCGCCCAGTTGAGCGCGATCGAGCCCCACGAGCGCAGGTCGTTCATGGCCAGCAGCGCGTCCAGCTCATCGCGGGAGAAGCTCGAGCTCCAGCCCGTGGTGGGGTTCTCGGGGGTGGCGGCGGCGCTCATGGGGTCACTCCTGTTCCGCGCGGGTCAGACCGCGAGGCGGCGGTGTTCCGCCATGCGGGTGTCGGCGGGGGTCTCTCGATGGGGAATGTCGTAGCGGGTCAGGAACTCGGCCCAGGCCGTGCGGCCCAGGACGTCGTAGTCCCGCATGGTCTCCAGCAGCTCCGCGCGGGTATCGGCCGGAGCGATGGCTTCGGGCAGCAAGGGGTCGAACACCAGCTGGCGCAACGCGCGGCCGCCCAGCAGGAAGGACTCGACCATCGCCTCCGGGTTGGAGAGCGTCTTCAGCCGGTTCCGGCTGCGTTGCAGCTCGTCGGTCAGGCCGCGGTAGCTGCGTTCCAGGCCGGCCACGTCCCAGAGCTCACGGGCGCGCGCGTCGCTGGCCGCGTCCAGGTTTCGCAGCTCCGCGATCCCATCCCCTTCGGGCAGACCCAGCGCTCGCAGCGATTCGCCCAATCCGTTGACGCCTCCGCGCAGGTTGTCCGGCCGCACCGAGATGCCGGGCGCCAGCGTGCGGAAGCCCAGGAACTCGAGGGCCCGCGCGCGCCGGCGGCGTGCCGGCCGTTCGGCCCGGGTGCCCGCCGCGCCCTCCAGCACGGTCACCCAGGCGCCGTTCCACTCGCGCGTGCGCCCCCCGAGCCGGCGCCACGAGGTGACGTGACGTGCCACGGGGCCGGCCTCCTCGCCCAGGCGGTAGCGGCCGCGCTCGTCACGCTCGACCCGGCCCGCGCCCAGCAGGCGCGTCAACGCCACGCGGACGCTGTTCTCCGGGATGTCGAACAGGGCGGCCGCCTCCACCAGCGCCGCCACGGGCATGGTGCCCCGGCGCAGGGTGGAGAGGAGGTCGAGCACGAAGCTTCGAGCCGTGGGTTTCACGGTCAAGGATATTACTCGATCAGGTATCGACCGTCCACGAGTGTAAGGTTTTTCGCCGCCCGCGGGCGGGATCGGCCCGCTCTCAGCGCCGGGTCAGGGCGCGGAACGCCAGGCGCAGCAGCAGCGCCAGCAGCAGCACGCTCAACGCCAGGACTCCGGCGGCGGCGTTGCGGATCAGCGGGTTCCACCAGGGCCAGGGCCGTACGCCGGCGCTCGCCGCCCAGCGCTGCCAGAGGCCGTCCAGCCGGGCCACCTCCTGCGGGCGCTGCGCCGCCAGGTCGCGCAGCTCCGTGGGATCCGAAGCCAGGTCGTAGAGCTCCCAGGAGTGGCGCCAGCGGGACACCAGCTTCAGGTCGCCGTCGCGCACGGCCCGCCAGCCCTCGTGCTCCCAGTAGAGCGGTCCGCGGGCGCGCTCGCCGCCCAGGAGCACGGGTCGCAGGTCGCGCCCGTCCATGCCTTCGGGAGGGTCGAGCCCGGCCAGCCCAAGCGCCGTGGGCGCCAGGTCGGTCACGTGGGCCACGTCGTCGAGCTTCGAGCCCGGCGCGTGCCGCAGTCCGGCGGGCCAGTGCACGATGCCCGGCGAGCGGATGCCGCCCTCGTAGAGCCCGGACTTGTAGCCGCGGAAGGGTGCATTCGACGCCCCCGCCCAGGCGCGTCCGTAGCTCTGGAAGCTGTCCGGTCCTCCGGGCTCCACGGCGGGATCGTCGCCGTAGTGCTCGGGCGTCCAGAAGCCGGCAACGCGTCGCAGCCACAAGTTGCCCGACCCCAGTGCTTCCGGACACGCTCCGTTGTCCGACAGGAAGACCAGAAGCGTGTTCTCCAGCGCCCCGGTCTCCTCCAGCGCCCGCACCACGTCTCCGATGCCCCGGTCCATCCGGTGCACCATGCCCGCGTAGGCGCGCATGCGCGCACGCTGCCAGTCCGGATGCTCTGCGCCCTGCCAGGCGGGAACGCCCGGGTTCCTGGGCGCGGGCTGGAACCCACCGGGAAGCAAGCCGAGCGTCGCCACGCGGTTCGCGCGCTCCTCGCGCAGGGCATCCCAGCCTTCGCGGTAGCGCCCGGCGAAGCGCGCGATGTCCTCGGCCGGTGCCTGCACCGGCCAGTGCGGCGCAGTGTAGGCCACGTAGAGGAAGAAAGGCGCGTTCGGGTGCTGCGCGGCGTGGTCGCGCACGAAGCCGGCGGCCGCGTCGCTGATGGCGTCGGTCAGGTAGAAGCCGTCGCCGGGCGGGGGCAGCCGCTCGCGGTCGCGGGCCAGGCTCATGGGGTGCCAGAGGTCATCGGCGCCGCGCATCACGCCGAAGTAGCGCTCGAAGCCCCGCGCCAGGGGCGCGTCCGGGCTGGCCGGATCGTTGGCCGGGTCCAGGTGCCACTTGCCCGCCAGGTAGCTGCGGTAGCCGGCCGGGCGCAGCAGCTCGGGAAGCGTCGGCACATCGTGACGGATGGCGCCCCGGTACGCCGGATCGTCGGTGCCCGTGTCGGCCAGGTGCCCCACGCCCGCGGCGTGGGGGTGGCGGCCGCTGAGCAGCGCCGCACGCGTGGGGCTGCAGCGCGGCGTGGCGTAGAGCTGGGTGAAGCGCACGCCCGCCCCCGCCAGGCGGTCGAGGGTCGGCGTCTCGATCTCGCCGCCGTAGCTCGCCACGTCGGAGAAGCCCATGTCGTCGGCCAGGATCACCACCACGTTGGGCGGCGCCGCCTGGGCGGTTGCTGCCAGGCAGAGCGTCAGCGCCAGCCACGGAGCGCTAATCCGCAGGATGCACCAGGGCGCCCCCGATCAGGGTGGCGCGTACGGCAGCGCGGGAGAGCACGCGGCGCGCCTGGCTCCAGGGCCGGTCGAGCAGGCACAGGTCCGCCGGCACGCCGACTTCGATCCGGCGCGGCGGACCGCCGGGTGCGTCGGGGGACGAAGTGAAGAGAGCCAGACTTTCTTCGGGCGAGAGCGCCTCATCGACGCAGAGCGTGTCGCCGCCCGCGCTGCGCCGGTCCACGGCAGCGCGCATGGCGATCCAGGGATCGGCCTCGCCGAAGGGAGCGTCGCTGCCGCCACCCAGGAGTACACCGGCTTCGAGGAAGCCGCGGCCCCGGTAGAGCCAGCGCACGTCGGCGGGCTCGACGTCGGTCAGGTACGCGTCGCCTCGCTCGTGGACGAAGCCGGGCTGGGTCACCACGGTGACGCGGCGCTCGGCCAGCAGCTTGACCAGCTCCGGCGGCGCCACGGAGGCGTGCTCGATGCGATCGCCGCGTTCCACGCCGGCCGACTCCAGGGCTGCGAGCGCCAGCACCAGCTCGGCGCGGGTCACGCAGTGGAAGGCCACCCCGCGCCCGTCGCGGTGGGCAGCGTCCACGTCGGCCACCAGCTCGGCGAAGTCCGGTGGCGCGGCCTCGTGCAGCACGAGCTTCCGCTCTCCGCGCACGGTGCCCGAAGTCGCAGGCAGGGACGCGCCGCCCATCAGCCGCAGCCGCTGGGGCAGGACGCCGCGAGCGGCCGCGTCCGCCAGGATCGCCGCTTCCGCCGGTCCGTTGGTTGCGGTGGCGTCGCTGACACCGGTGACGCCCCGGCTCGCAAGGAGTCTTCCCACCGGCTCCAGGTCCGGAGGCTCTTCGCGCCCCAGGCGTGCGCGCAGCTCGGTGTCGGCATCGAAGATGCGTCCGTCGCCGGCGTCGAGGCCCAGGCGCCGGCATGCCGCCGACGACAGCATCCAGAGCCGCCCGCTGCGGTGCTGGATGCGCACCGGCCGCTCTCCCACCAGGGCGTCCAGGGCGCGCCGATCCAGCTCGCCTGTCACCGACTCGTGGTAGCCCACGCCGCGGATCCAGCCCTGGCCCGGCACCCGGCAGAGGGCGGCCGCAAGCTCCGCGCGGTTGCGCACCTGCGGCGGCCCGCAGGCCACGGACTCCAGTGCGGCGGCCAGCGAGAGCAGATGCAGGTGGTGGTCGTGAAGCCCGGGAAGCAGCGCGCCGCCCGCGGCGTCGAGAATCTCCTCGCCGGGCTCGGGTGTCAGGCCGGGAGCCAGCTCGGCGATGTGCGCGTCGCGGATGCGCACGTCGAGCGCGCTGTGGCCCTCGATTTCGGCATGCCGGATCAGCACGCGGGCGGCCTCGCCCGCGGCGCCGCGACCGGTGCGCGGCCGTGGGCGGTCTCCAGCGCCCAGCTTTCGCCCCAGCGCAGGACCCGCGCCTCCTCGACGGGGCCGTCGGAGGCGTGGGCCGTCACGTTGCACAACGCCACGTCGAGCAGCGTGCCGCCGCCGCGCTGTCGCGTCTCCCAGGCGAGCCGGGCCGCGTGGACTCCGGCCAGCGGGTCGGCGATGGCGTCGGCGCAGAAGAGCGGTGCGTCCGGCTCGCCGCTGGCGGCGGCCAGGCCCGCCGCACAGGCCGCGTCGTCGCCGAACGCCACCGCGTTGCTCTCCCGCCCGTAGCCGGTGATCGAGACCCAGACGAGCCCAGGCGTCTCGGCGACGATCGCCTCGGCGTCGATTCCGATCTGTCGCAGCGCGCGGGGCCGCGCACTCTCTACCACCACGTCCGCTCCGCGGAGCAGCGCGTCCAGCTCCCCCACGCCTTCGCGGGTGTGCAGATCCAGGATCCGCTCGCGCTTGCGCCCATTCAGCAGCGCGAAGAAAGCCGGCGGTCCGAAGCGCGCCCCGTCGGGCCGCGCACGCGACTCGACCTTGATCACCTCGGCCCCGGCCAGTCCCAGCAGCTGGCTGCAGAGCGGCCCGGCCCACAGGGACGAGAGATCCACCACGCGCAGGCGCTGGGGCGGCGCGCGCTCCGGCCCGCGGGAGGCCACCCCGTGCGGGGCGGGCGCGGGCTTCGCCGGCGGCGCCACCGGCGCCACGGGCATCCCGCAGAGCCGCGCCCGCTCGACCAGCACGTCTACCGGATGCTCCGCGCAGTGCGCCTCGACCCCGGGCCAGGGATCGGGGCGGAAGCGCGTCGGGTCGGACTCGAGCCAGGCGGGCAGCAGCGAGCGGTCGTCGGGCCGCGCCAGGTTCACGGCCAGCCAGCCGTCGGCGCCGCGGAGCAGGCGGCAGCTTCCGCCCGGCGACACCTGGCCGCGTCGGCAGAGGCCCGCCAGGGCGGCGCGTTCGCCCAGCAAGAGCGCGCCGTCCACGGCGTGCAATGCATCACTTCCGGAGGCCGTGGCCAGGGCCCGGACCTGGCGCGCGGCGAAGGCGGCCAGCGGGCCGGGCGCGGGCCGGGGCGCGCCGTCGGCGGGGCCGGTGAGGGACATGGCCCCCGAGCGCGCCCACGCGAGCTGGGCATCCAGCGCGTCAGTGTCCACTTTCGTCCTCCGCCGGAATCCGGGACACTAGCACCGAGGGAGCGTTGGAACGTGTCGATCAAGCCCGGAACGCGACTGCGCAGCGCCGTGTGCGCCACCGAAGTGATGGTGGTGGCCGCACCGTCGGAAGACGTCGGTCTGACGTGCGGCGGGTCCGCCATGCTCCCCATGGATGCCGAGCCCCCCGGCGGCACCCCGGCCCCGGACGCCGCGGAGGGGTCGCAGCTGGGCAAGCGCTACGCCAACGAGGCCGGCACCCTCGAGCTGTTGTGCACCAAGCCCGGCGAGGGGTCGCTGGCTGCGGGCGGCCAGACCCTTGCCGTGAAGGGCGCCAAGCCCCTGCCCGCCTCGGACTGAGCGGCACCCGGTGAGTGCGCCCCTCTCGCTGACCGACGCTCTGGATCGCCTGCGTGATCCGGGTTCGTGGGAAACCTGGTCGCCCTTCGGTTCGGAGCGGATCCTGGTGGTCGACGTCGCCAGCAGCGCCGAAGACCTGGCGCCGGCCGCGCGTCTGGCCGAGCTGCCCTGCCCCACGGTGGCCTGGCGTGCGGGCGAGGCGTCCCCCGCCGGCGCCCGCCTGCTCGACGCCTTCGACGTGCACGCGGACGACGAGGCGCAGCTGGGGCCGGTCGTCGATGCCGCCAAGCGCAGTCCGCTGGCGGCCTCGGTGCTGGTGCAGTTGCTGCGTCACTCGGAGACCCTGCCGCTCCACGACGCGTTGCTGGCCGAGTCCTGGGCCTACTCCACGCTTCAGTCCGGGCCCGAGTTCGCCACCTGGCTGGCGGCGCGAACGTCGGGAGACCCGGCGCCAGAGCATCCGGAGCCCGCCGTGCTGGCTCGACGGGAGGGACCGTTCTTGCACCTGACCTTGAACCGGCCCGAGCGCCACAACGCGTACTCGGCCGAGATGCGCGACGCACTGTGCGAGTTGCTGGACGTGGCGGATGCCGACCCGAGCATCGAACGCATTCGGCTCGACGGCGCGGGCAGCAGCTTCTCCAGCGGCGGCGAGCTGGTCGAGTTCGGCACCCTGGCGGATCCGGCGACCGCCCACGCCGTGCGCAGCGTGCGCAACGCCGGGCGGCTCCTGGCGCGGCTGGCGCCGCGGGTGGAGGTGCACGTGCACGGCGCCTGCGTGGGGGCCGGTGTGGAGCTTCCGGCCTTCGCAGCCAAGGTGTGCGCACGGGCCGACGCCTGGTTCATGCTCCCCGAGCTGTCCATGGGTCTGGTGCCCGGCGCCGGCGGCACCGCCAGCCTGCCGCGCCGCATCGGCCGCCGGCGCACTGCCTGGCTGGCCCTGTCCGGCGAGCGCATCGATGCGCGTACCGCCCTGGAGTGGGGCCTGGTGGACGAGATCCGATGATTCGCAGCGGGCGCATCGCCTACATCGGCACCATCGGCTACATCGGCTTGTTGGGGGCGGGACTCGCCGTACTGGCCTGCAGCCCCGAAGCGGAGGCGCCCACGCCGGCGTCCGACCCCGCCCCCGGCGCAAGCCGAGCGCTGCCCGCCGTCGCGGAGGGTGGCTCCAGCGTCGTCTACGAGAACGGACGCGTCACCCTGGCCAGCCGCGGTGCGTTGCTGGCCGCGGTGCTGGAGAAGCTGGGGCGACAGGCGGACTTCACCCTTCTGGGGGTCCTGCCCGGCCGCACCGTGGAGGTGCGGCTGCAGGACGTTCCGTTGGTGGACGCGCTCTCGACGTTGCTGGTCGAGGAGTTCTGGAGTCTGGAGTACGCGCCGCAGCCCGACGGAAGTCACCGGCTGGTTCGCCTGCATGTCGGCGGCGGCGCCCCGAAGCCGTTGGTGCGCATGCGCGAACGCCAGCTGACGCGGCTGCAAGCGGGGCCGCGCCGGTCGAGCGGCTCGCGGGAGGAGCCCGCCCCGATGCTGGAGCCCCGGCCCGAGTGGGATCCCGAGGCCTACGAGGAGGATCTGGCGCGGCGTCTGGAGAGCCGCGACGTGGAGGAGCGGGCCGAGGCCGTCAGCGAGCTGGACACCGACGGGGAACAGCTGCGCCGCCTGATCGTCTTCGCCCACGAGGATCCCGCTGTGGCGGTCCGCCTGGCGGCGCTGGAGGAGCTGGAGGGCGAGGAGAGCTGGGCGGCGCTCAACGCCATCGTGGTGGCCCTGGACGATCCCGATCCGCAGGTGGTGCTGCGCACCATCGAGGCGATCTCCTACCTGGGCGACGAGAGCCTGGCGCCCAGGCTGAAACCGCTGCTCGAGCACCGCGACCCGGACGTGCGCAAGGCCACCGTGGAGACGATCGCCGAGCTGACCGAGTAGCGCGTTCGGCTAGCCCGGTTACTTGGGCAGCGGCACCCACTCCGTGCAGAAGGTGGTATCGGTGCGTGCGCCAGTGCTCGGGTCGTACTTCGGTACGTAGCACTCGACGCCAATGCGATTGAAGCCGGTGTGTCCGGTCTGGGTGTACGCCAGCATCCCCAGCTTGTTCTTCGCAGTGACGTCGGACGAGTCGAGGCAGGCGCAGAGACGCTTGAGCTTGAGGCCGCCCGGGGCCAGCGTACTGGCGAGCGTCACGCCGAGCTTCGACGCTGCCTTCAGATCGGCATCGATGTCGCTTCCGGCTGCGCCCAGCGGCAGCGCGAACGCCGCGGTGATGAGCGCGCCCAGTAGCACCCCGAGCAGGAATCCCCTTCGCATCTTCAGCCTCCTTCGCCGTTTCAGTTGATGGCGCCCGCCTGCTTCAGGCGGGCGATCTCCGCCCATTCTACGCCCATCTCGAGCAGCACTTCTTCGGTGTTCTGGCCCATCTCCGGACTGGGGCCGCGGATCTCGATGGGCTGCTCGTCGAACTGCACCGGGCTCGCCACCAGCTTGAAGTGGCCCTTGTCTGCGCCGTCCACGTCAGGCAGGTAGCCGTTGGCGACCGACTGCGGATCGTCGTGAAGCTCCTCGGCGTTCTGCATGGGCGCCCAGGGGCCCTCTAGCGTCTCGAACGCCTGGAACCACTCGGCCAGGGTGCGCTGGGCGAAGATCTCGTCGAGCATCGCGATCAGCTCCTTGCGGTTCTTGAAGCGCGACGCCGAATCGCCGAAGCGCTCGTCGGCGATCCACTCCTCGCGTTCCACGTGACGGCAGAAGTCCGCGAAGTGCTTGTCCGGCTGCAGCATCATCAGCAGCAGCCAGCGTTCGTCCCGGGTCTTGTAGGAGTTGCCCACCGGGTTGGGCGCGCTGGTGCGCGTCATCTTCGGGATGAAGCCGGCGCCCCCGGCGATCAGCTTGCTGGCCACGATGTCCGGCGCCAGCACCCACATGGCGGTATTGAGCAGAGAAACGTCCACCACCTCTGCACGGCCGGTGCGCTCGCGTGCGAAGAGCGCCGCCGCGATCCCGCCCGCCACGGTCATGGCGCCGATGGAGTCGCCGAAGGCCGCGCGCTGCATGATGGGAAGCTCGTGGTCGGCCGGCGTCAGGGCGTGGGCGATGCCGCCGCGGGACCAGAACGCCGTGGCGTCGTAGCCGCCCTTGCCCGCGTCCGGCCCCTTGGGCCCCTGACCCGAACCGCGGGCGTAGATGATGTTCGGGTTGCGCGCGCGGATGTGCTCCACGTCGATCTTCAGCCGCTCGCGTGCGCCGGGCAGGAAGTTCGTGAGGAAGACGTCGCACTGCTCGGCCATGCGGTAGAGAAGCTCGAGCCCGTCGGGGCTGGCCAGATCGATGCCGACGCTGCGCTTGCCGCGGTTCGACTGCTGCATCATGAAGTCCACGTTGCCCTCGGTGGACTTGAAGCCGACCGCGGCGAGCCCGCGCTGGGCGTCGCCCATCACCGGATGCTCGACCTTGATCACCTCGGCGCCCCAGTCGGCCAGCACCGCGCCGCCGGCCGGCACGAACCACCACTGGGCCACCTCGAGCACCTTGACCCCGTCCATTACGCCCATGACACGCCTCCCGGTCCCCGTGCGGGGAGGGGGAGATGGTACAACGGGCGTGCGCTGGGGCGGGATGTCAGCCGAGGGCGAGCTGGAACACGGTGTCCAGCGCGGGCCACAGGTCGTCCTCGGGGATGTTGAGCGCCGGGAAGAGGCGCACCACCCGGCCCGCCGTGACGTTGACGAGAACACCCTGCTCCAGCGCCCGGGTCGGGATGCTCGCGGCGTTGTCCTCGTCGCGCAGCACCAGGGCCAGCAGCAGCCCTCGCCCGCGCACCGACTCTACGCAGTCCGGGTGCGCGGCTGCGAACGCCTCGAGCCGCGCACGAATCTTCTCGCCCAGCGAAGCGGCGCGCTCCACCAGGCCCTCCTCCTCGATGACCCGCAGCACCGCGTTGGCCGCCGCGGCGCCCAGGGGGTTGCCGGCGTAGGTGCCGCCGTGGTCGCCGGGCTGCACGGTCTTCGACACGTTCTCGGTACACAGGAAGGCGGCGATGGGGAAGCCGCCGCCGAGTCCCTTGCCCAGGGTGAGGATGTCCGGGCAGACGCCGTCGTGATCCACTGCGAGCCAGCGCCCGGTGCGGCCGATCCCGGTCTGGATCTCGTCGGCGATCAGCAGCGCGCCGCTGCGGTCGCAGAGCTCGCGCAGCCCGGCCAGGTACCCGGGCGGCGGCACGTTGACGCCGCCCTCGCCCTGGAGCGGCTCGACGATGATCGCCGCGGTCTGCTCGCCCACGGCGGAGACGGCTGCGTCCAGGTCGCCGTAGGGCACGAACTCCTGCTCCGGCAGCATCGCGGCGTAGCGCTCGCGGTGCTTGGCCTGGCCGATCACCGAGAGTCCGCCCAGGGTGCGGCCGTGGAAGGAGCCGTGGGTCGACACGAACTGGCGCCGCCCGCCGGCGCGGTGCGCCAGCTTGAGCGCGCCCTCCACCGCCTCGGCGCCGCTCGAGACCAGGAAGCTGCGGGTCAAAGAAGCCGGCGTGATGGCGTCGAGCTTCTCGATCAGGTCCAGCTGGGGCAGCGTGTAGAAGAGGTTGGTGGTCTGCATCAGCCGGCCGGCCTGATCGGCGATGGCCTCGACCAGCGCAGGGTGACAGTGGCCGATGGCCGTGACGCCCCAGCCCGCCGTCAGGTCCACGTACTCGCGCCCGGCCACGTCCCGCACCCGCGATCCGGCGCCCTGGGTGATGGCCACGGGAAGCCGGTTCACCACCGGCAGGAAGTGGGCGGCCTCGCGGGCCCGGATGCTTTCGAGGGTGGGGTCGGTCATGGTCCGCCGAGGTTCCGGCCTCCCACGCCGGGCGTCAACCCGGGTCGCGCCCACCGCGCTACCCTCCCGACACCATGGCCTTGGAGACCCTCCCGCTCCTCACGGACCGCTACCAGCGCCGGATCGAGAACCTGCGTATCTCGGTCACCGACCGCTGCGACCTGCGCTGCTTCTACTGCATGCCCGAGGACGTGGAGTGGCTGCCGCGCAAGGCCCTGATGAGCTTCGAGGAGATCGAGCGCGTCGCCCGGCTGGCGGTTGCCGCGGGCACGCGCCGGCTTCGTCTCACCGGCGGCGAGCCGCTGCTGCGCAAAGACCTGCCGCGCCTGATCTCCAAGCTGGCCGCGATCCCGGGGCTCCAGGATCTGGCTCTCACCAGCAATGCCACCCAGCTCGAGCGCCTGGCGCCGTCCCTGGTTCAGGCCGGGCTGCGCCGCGTCAACGTGAGTCTGGACTCCCTGGACGCGGAGAACTTCCATTCTCTGACGCGTCGCGACGTCCACGCGCAGGTCATGGCCGGGATCGACGCCGCGGACGCCGCGGGGCTGCGTCCGCTCAGCATCAACTGCGTGGTGGTGCGCGACCGCAACGACCACGAGGCGGTGGACTTCGCGCGGCTGGCCCGCGAGCGCGGCTTCGACGTGCGCTTCATCGAGTTCATGCCCCTGGAGCACGGCTCCCACTGGGGCACCGACGTGATGGTCCCCGGCAAGGAGCTGCTCGAGCGCATCGGCGAAGTCTTCCCGCTTCAGCCCGACCCCGACCAGGATCCCCACGCCCCCAGCCGTGACTGGGTATTCGCCGACGGGGCGCCCGGCTCGGTGGGCTTCATCGACTCGGTGACGGAGCCCTTCTGCTCCATGTGCAACCGGATCCGGCTGACCGCAGACGGCAAGATCCGCACCTGCCTCTTCTCGCTTCGGGAGCACGATCTGCTGGGCGCCGTGCGCGCCGGCGCCGACGACGAGGCCGTGACGGACCTGCTGCACGCGGCCGTGGCCACCAAGGAGAAGAAGCACCACATCACCGATGGCATGTACGTGAAGCCCGATCGCACCATGTCGCAGATCGGGGGCTGAGCGGGCAAGCCGGCCGCCGGCGCGCAGCGAGCCGCAGGCGAGCAAAGGTCAGAGAGATGGAAGATGTAATCCTGCTCGAAGGCATCCAGGTTCCGGCGGCGCTGGGCGTGACCGCGGCCGAGCGGCGCATGCGCCGCCCCGTGACCCTGGACCTGGAGGTGGCCTGCGACCTGCGCCCGGCCGGCCGCACGGACCACATCCGCTCCACCTTCCACTACAAGCGCATCTACGAGATCGTGGAGGACGTGGCCTCCAACCAGGAGCACAAGCTGGTGGAGGCCCTGGGCGCGCGCATCGCCGCCGCCGTGCTCGGCAAGTTCGACGTGGACCGCGTCACGGTCACGGTGCGCAAGCCGAAGCCCATCTCCGGGGTGCTGGAGTACGCGGGCATCCGCATCACGCGAACCCGCGAGGACCTGGCCTGACCTCCCCACGGGGGCTTCGGGGCGAGGAATGCTCGCCGCGTCGCTCCGGGAGGTTATTCTAGGCGCCGCCGGTTTCGAGGGGGGAATCCATGACGTCTACGTCCACCGATGCGTTGGTGAAGGTCTGCTCGTACTACCGGGATGCCGAGATGCGCGGCTCCAATCTGCTCTACCGGATGCTGCGCCACGTGGAGGACCCCGAGGCGCAGATGAACCTGTCCGAACACCTGGCCGACGAGACCCGCCACGCCTGGCTCTGGACCAAGCGGATCCGCGACCTGGGCCGCGTGCCCGAAAAAGTGGTCGACGGCTACCAGGTGCGGATCGGCCGCCGGGCCGGCATCCCGCGCAACCTCATCGACCTGTTTGCGTTGACCGTGGTGGTGGAGCAGCGCGCGCTGCGCCGCTACCAGGAGCATCTGCGCCGGGACGACGTGGACGAGGAGACCCTTGAAGTGCTGCGCAAGGTCAGTGAGGACGAGGGCTGGCACCTGGACTGGATGCGCAAGAAGGGTCGCGAGTTCGCCGAGAAAGCCGGCGAGCCCGAGCGCTTCGACGCCTCGATCCAGCGCTTCCGCGAGATCGACGCCGAGGTGATGCAGGAGCTCGACGCCCTGGAGCAGTCGCTCGCCTAGCGACGCCCCCGGTGTCCATCACCGACACCCTCGTCTACGGATCCGCGCGGCTGCTGTTGGCGCTGCTCCGCGCCCTGCCGCGTCCGCTGGCGCTGCGCTTGATGGGCGGCCTGGGCCGGACCTGGGCGCGCCTGGGCGGTCCGCGCAGCGAGGTGGCTGCGATCAACCTGGCGATCGCCTTCCCCGACGAGAGTCCCGAATGGCGCCGCCACATCCTGATCGAGTCGTTCGCTCGGCTGGCCGAGTCAGTGGTGGACGTGGCGGCCATCTCGGGGCTCAATGACGAGCGTTCGCGGCGTCTGGTGGCCACCGAGAACCAGGAGCACCTGGACCGCGCGCTCGCGGGGGGCCGCGGCGCGATCCTGCTCACGGCCCACTTCGGCTCCTTCGAGCTGTTCCAGACGGCGTGCGCCGCGCGCGGGATCCCCACCTCCGTCGTTCACCGCGAGCAGGACAGCGCGGGCTTCGAGCGCATCCTCTCCGAGGGACGCGCGGGAGCGGGCGTGGAGATGCTTCCGCGCGGCTCGGCCGCGCGAGGCGTGCTGCGGGCGCTGCGCCGGGGCCGCGCGGTGGGCATGCCGCTGGACCAGGACACGCCGCGCAAGGAGGGAGTCTTCGTGCCCTTCTTCGGGCGCCCGGCCTGCACGCGGAGCGCCCCGGCGCGCATCGCGATGAAGACCGGCGCGCCCGTGGTACCGGGCTTCATCTTCCGCAGCGCCGACGGCATCGGCAACGTGATCCGTTTCTACCCGCCCCTCGAGATGGTCCCGGCCGGTGACGATCCGGACAGCGCGGTCATCGAAAACGTGCGGCGCATGACGGCCACCGTGGAGGAGGCCGTCCGGGCCGCACCGGATCACTGGTACTGGGTGCACCGGCGCTGGCGGACGGCTCCCCAGCGCGGGGTCAACATCTACAAGCCCTCGAAAAGCCGCTAGAATCCTCCCTTCGCGTCCACCGAGGAGACCGCATGGCGTGGGAGCCCTCCCCCAAGCCCCCCGTGACGCTCGACGCCTCTCCGCTCGAGGAGATGTCCAAGAACGAGCGGATCAAGGCCGAGAGCCAGGGGCTCTTCCACGTACTGGACCCGAAGCGGCCCCATACCTTCGGGGACGAGCTGGCCGCCATGGAGGCCGGCGAGGCCGAGACCATCGGCAACGTCGCCAAGGAGCTCTCCAAGTTCTTCGGGATCTACAAGCAGCAGATCCGCGGCGAGCGCGGTCGCAAGACCGGCGACCTGGTCTTCATGATCCGCATCAAGAACCCGGGCGGCGGGCTGCTGAGTCCGCAGCAGTGGGTCGCCCTGGACGACACGGCCGACGCCTTCGCCGACAGCACCCTGCGCATCACTTCGCGCCAGGCGATCCAGTACCACCGGGTCTTCGGCAAGAACCTGCGCGCCATGGTCCGCCA
>JAFDET010000333.1 GCA_019310195.1 Deltaproteobacteria bacterium | reverse complement strand
TGGGCTTCGTGCTCTTCGAGAGCCGGACCGCGGCGCTGCTGAGCTTCATCCCCTTCCATCTCCTGGCCACCATGTACCTGGGCCCCATGCTCTCCACGATCCAGAACCTGGTGGTTCCGCGCATGCGCGCCACCGCCTCCGCCGTCAACCTGTTCGTGGTGAACCTGGTCGGCCTGGGCATCGGGCCGTTGCTGATGGGGTATTTGAACGATCAGCTGGCTTCCGAGTACGGGGACGAAGCCATCCGCTGGTCGATGCTGGCCGTCGGCCTGGAGGGCGGCTTCTCCAGCATCGTGTTCTATGCGGCCGGCCGGAACCTGCGCCAGGACCTGGACGCGGCGCGCCAGGGCGGCCTCCAGGCGGGCGGCGTCTAACCCTCGGCCAGCTGCTCGCGGACCTTGCGTCGTAGCAGCTTCCCGGTCTCGTTGTACGGAAGCTCGTCGACGAACTCGACGCGCTGGGGCATGCGCGAAGAGCGCAGGCGTGCGCGAACCCACTCCTGCAGCTCTTCCACGCTCACGGACTGTCCCGGCTGGGTCACCACGACGGCCGCGACGGCCTCACCCCACTGCTCGTCGGGAACCCCGACGACGGCGGAGTCGGCCACGGCCTCATGCTCCAGGAGTACGTCCTCGATCTCGCCGGGGGACATGTTCTCGCCGCCGCGGACGATCACGTCGTCGGCGCGGCCCTCCAGGAAGAGGTAGCCCTCGGCGTCCATGGACCCGGCGTCGCGGGTGGGAAACCAGCCCTCGGGTTCGACGGTGGAGCCCTGGCCCAGGTACTCGCCCGAGACCTGCTCGCCGCGCACGTAGATCTCGCCCCGCTCGCCGGCGGGCTGCACCCGGCCCTCGTCGTTGCGGATCTGCACTTCGACGCTCGGCAGCGGGCGTCCTACCGATGCGATGCGGCGCCGCACCTCGGGGGCCTCCGATGCGGCCGCGGCGCGATGGTCGTCCGGGCCGAGGATGGCGATGGTGGAGCTGGTCTCGGTGAGCCCGTAGGCGTTGGTGAAGTCGGCGTCCGGGAAGAGCCGCATCGCCTTCTCGATCACCGGCTGGGGCATCTTGCCGCCGCCGTAGGAGAGGGCGCGCAGGTGGGGAAGGTCCGCGCATTCGGCGCCCTCCAGGACGTCGATGATGCGGGACAGCATGGTCGGCACCACGAAGGCGTTGGTCACGCGCTCGGCCCGTGCCAGATCCAGCCACGCCTTGGCGTCGAAGTTGGGAAGCTGAACGATGCGCCGCCCGGAGTAGATGGAGCTGGCGATCGCTGCGATGCCGGCGATGTGGTAGGGCGGGACACAGACCAGCGCGGCGTCGGTCTCGGCGGCCGCGCCGAACTCGACGGAGCCCAGGATGTAGGACACCAGGTGCTTGTGGCGCAGCACGGCGGCCTTGGGCGCGCCGGTCGTGCCGCTGGTGAAGAGCAGGACCGCGATGTCTTCCGGGTCCATGGGCCAGGTCGGGTCCGGAGCTTCCGCAGCGCGTGCCTGCTCGAGGAAGCCCGTTCGGGGCACGACGCTGCCGTGAGGGAACCCCGCAAGCGCCTCGACGCGCTCGTCCTCGGCGACCAGGTAGGCCGGTGCGATCTGGGCCAGCAGCGCGTCGAGCTCTTCCGCGGTCAGCCGGTAGTTCAGCGGAACGAAGGGGATTCCGGCCCAGGCGCTGCCGAAGAGCCCGACGGGCAGGGCCAGGCTGCTCACGTCGAGCATGGCCAGGCGGCCGCAGTCCGAAGCCGACACCACGCCGGCGACGCCGCCGGCGCTCTGGAAGAGCTCTTGGTAGGTGAGCTTGTCGGCGCCGTTCTGGACCGCGACCCGGTCCGGGAAGCCGGAGGCAGCCATTTCGAGCAGCATCATCAGGTTCATGGCTCAGTCCGAAGAGGGAAGGGGCTTCGCGTCCTTCGTGTTCAGGAGTGTATCACCGAGGCCCAGGGAGCCATCGCCCGGCTTGGTGCACAAGAGCTCCAGGTCGCCGCTCTCGGAGACGTAGCGCTTGCCCATGGCCGTGCCGTTGCCGGCCTCGGGTGACACGCTGGCATCCGCCGGCGCCTCGGCCTGCATGTCGAGCATCGGCGCGCCACCGCAGCGCAGGTCGACCTCGCCATCGGGTGCGGCGATCACCATCACCTCGGTCGAGCAGACCCCACTCTTCAGGCGCGTGCCTGCCTTGAGCTGCCCCATCGTTTCATCCTCCCTTGGCTGCGGCCCAGCCCTCGTCCAGCGGAACCAGGTAGTCCATCTGGAGCTTGCGCGACTGGAACTTCCACTCCCCGGCTACGCGCCGGTAGCGATCCTCGTAGTAGCCGGATCCGATCATGCTGCGACCCTCCTGGACCGCGCGGAGGTCGAGGTAGCAGATCCCGCTGGCTTCGTCCCCGGCCAGGTCGATCACGTGGTTGTGGACGAAGGGCTGGAAGCGGGCGTCGCCGAGCATGCGCTGGTAGGCCTCCAGCAGCGCGGCGCGGCCCCGCAGCGGGGGCGCTTCGCCGGTATCCATCTCGCCGTCCTCGGTGAAGAGGTCCACCGCCGCGGCGATCTTCTTCTGCCAGACGTAGTGGGCGTAGCGGCGCGCCAGGTCGCGGATCGCCTCGCGATCGGCCAGCTCCCGAAGCATCGAATCCGGCGCAGCGTCGCTCATGCCTCTTCCTCCAGGGCCTCGGCCACCAGCTCGGCGATGTCGGCCACACGGATCGCGCCCTCTGAACTGCGCGCGCCGAGTGCCTCGTCGAACATCTGCATGCAGAACGGGCACGAAACGGCCGCCGTGTCGGCCCCGCTGTCGCGCACGTCCTTCAGGCGCATGTGGTTGATGCGCGACGTAGGCGAGTCGTCCATCCAGGCGTAGCCGCCGCCGGCGCCGCAGCACAGCGCCTTGGAGCGGCTGCGCTCCATCTCCACGAAGCCTCCAGGCTGGGCCAGGCCCTGGAGCACTTCCCGGGGCGCATCGTAGACGCCGTTGTGGCGGCCCAGGTAGCACGGGTCGTGGTAGGTGAGCGAGGCCAGGTCCTTTCGCAGCCGCAGACGCCCGTCCCGGATCAGGTCGGCGATCAGCTGGGTGTGGTGGATGACCTCGTAGTGGCCGTCGAAGTCCGGGTACTCGTTCCGGAACGAGTTGAAGCAGTGCGGGCAGGTGGCGATGATCTTCCGCACGCCGTACCGCTCCAGGGTCTCGACGTTGGTCTTGGCGCAGGTCTGGAAAGTGAGCTC
>JAFDET010000104.1 GCA_019310195.1 Deltaproteobacteria bacterium | reverse complement strand
GCCCCAGCGACAGGGGCAGCGAGAGCTGGACCGTGATGAAGAGCAGGGTGACCGACGGCCCCACCAGCATGAAGGAGCGCTGGATCTGGGAGCCGGTTTCGACGTGATCGTAAAAGGTCTCGTACAGCAGCTGGGCCGCCAGGGCCGCCGCGGTGGAGACCAGCAGGGCCAGCGCCATCCCTGCCGCACCCAGCTCGCTCCCGGGCGGATATGCCGCCAGCAGCCGATCCAGAAGGGTCTGCATCAGGCGCATCCTCCTCGGACATGGTCGACACACAGGCCGTAGTCTTGCGCGCGTAGCGCCCGATCAGCCGCGACAGCCAGGGCGCGGGCTGGGCGTGGTCGCCCTTCACCTCGACGACGAAGAAGGGCAGCCGGCCCGGCGGGCGCCGCTGCGCCAGCATCGACCCCGCCCAGCGCACCGAGACGTCCCGATCCAGTGCGATGCGCGCGCGGCCATCGGGAGCGATCCGTCGCAGCCGGCGGTAGCTGAGCCACAGCACCGGCTGTAGAGCGACGGTCAGGTGCTCGCGCACCAGCGCGGTCAGCGCCGCCTCGTCCGGGCGTTCGGGCGGAGCGAAGGCGATGCGCTTGCGCCGCTTGCCACCGAGCGCACCGACCCGGAACTTGGACTCGAGCCAAGCGTGGCCGTCCCCGGGCTCGTACCAGCGCAGGCGGAGCTTCTCCTTGACGTACTGCCCGTCGGCCTTGTCCCAATAGGCCGCCAGACGCGGCGTGTCGAAGTAGACCGAGTGCACCACGTTCTCCGCGAAGTCGGGGTCGGGCGGGCAGTGGGCGACCAGCAGGGCCTCCATGGCGCCGACGCGGGAGGCCGGCCCGACGTACTTGAGCTCGTGGCGGGCGGCAGACGTCTGCCAGCCCGGTGCCAAGACGCCGCCCTGCGCGGCCGCTTCGCTTCGGGACGCGGAGATCACGGCCCGGGACAGGACCTGGGCCAGCCGCCCAGGAAGGTTGCCTTTCCCCAGCCGGAGGCCGTGCCGAACTGCAGCACGTAGATGGGGTTCGGGTGGTTGCCCTCCACCACGAAGAACTCGGAGCGCCCGTAGGCCAGGCCCTTGGCCATCTTCAGCCCGATGCTGGTGAGATCGTGACGCGCGGTCTCCTGCCGGGTCTTCCAATCCACCTGCACGAGCATGCGGTCCTGGGTGAGCACCCAGACACTGCCGCCCTGCCGGGCCATGCCGACGATGCCGCCGTACTCGGAGACCCACACCGCCTCGGGCTTCTCGCCCTCGGCTCCGACGAAGCGGTTCTGGTCGTAGTCGTAGGCGTAGACCGCCGCCCCCAGGGCTACGTAGAGATCGCCGCCCACGATCTCGATGGCCCCGTACTTGTGCCCCGGCTCCAGCGCCTTCCACTCCACGAACTTGAGGTTCTCGCCCTTCTCCGGGCTCTGGAGCGTGAAGATCGCCGGCTTGTCCACCGCCGGTGTCTCCTTCAGCTTGTTCACGGTGTTGACCACGTACAGGGTTCGCGTCCCGCGGTCGTAGGCCAGCGACTCGAACTCAGCGGTGTAGGAGCAGTCCACGTCCGCCGAGCCGTTGTCGCAGGCCTTGGCGTCCGGGAAGGCCGCCGTGAAGTCGCGCTCGCGCAGGCGCGCGCGGTAGCGGCCCGTCTCGCTGTCCACGATGTAGATCTGGTTCGAGTTGTCGTCGCCCACCCAGAGGGCGTCGGTGCCCTTCTCGAAGGTCAGATCCTCGAGGTCGGCCGCCACGACCCGGGATCCCTCGAAGGGCTTGCTGCGGATGGTGCGGGCCACACACAACCCCTCCACCGGCGTCGAGCGATGCACGCAGGCCGACGCGAAGACGACGACCTGGGCGAAGGCCAGCATGAGGCGGACGGCGCGCATCCCTGAGAAACCCCTCCCGGGTGGCATACCCGCGCGGAATCCTAGGGATTCCGCGCCCTTGTCACCAGCGCGGCTGGCCCCTCCCGGCGCGGGCCCGTAGACTGCGACCGACCCGGAGGTCCCGTGCCCCGCCGCATCGAACGCGTCCTCCAGCGACTCCTCCCCGGGGCGGCTGCCCGCCTCCCCCTGCCGGACTTCCTGGGCATCGGCGCCCAGAAGGCGGGCACCACCTGGCTGGCGGCCAACCTGCGTCGACACCCGGACGTGTTCATACCGGAGCGCAAGGAGCTGCACTTCTTCGACAACAAGTGGGACCGCCCGCTGCGCGAGTACGCGCGCCACTTCGAGGGGAGCGCGGGCCGGGTCAGGGGTGAGATCACCCCCGCCTACGGGATCCTGCCGCCGGAGCGGATCCGCTACCTGCGCCGGGTGATGCCGCGCGTGCGGCTGCTGCTGCTGCTGCGCAACCCGATGGAACGCGCCTGGTCCCATGCGCTGATGGACCTGGCCTCCCGGCGCGGACGCGACCCCGAGCAGGTCTCGTTCGACGAAGCGATCGCGTTCCTGGAGTCCGACCTGGCCGTGCGACGCAGCGACTACGGAGCCATGCTCGACGCCTGGCTGGCGGTGTTCCCGCGCGAGCAGCTCTACGTGGGTTTCTTCGAGTGGATCCGCGAGAGACCCCGCGAGCTGCTGTCCGAAGTGTTCCGACACATCGGCGTCTCCGCAGATGTAGACTGGGAGGGATTCCCACTGGAGAAGGTGATCGTGCCCGGCGTCGCTCCCGGACGGAAGGGACACACCACGGAGTGCCTGGAGCGAGCCGAGGGCTCCGACGAGAGCGGCCGGCACCCCTGCCCCGAGCCGGTGCGCCGCTGGCTGGAGCAGCGCTACGCAGACGACCTGGATCGGCTGGCCCAACGGTTGGGCGGCCCGGCCGAGAGCTGGCGCGTCTCGTGAGCGGCGCGAATCGAGGCCGGCGTTCACTGCTCGAGCGGCTGAGCTCCTGGACCGGCCGGCCGCCGGCCGGATCGCGACCTCCCAATGTGCTTCTGATCCTGTCCGACGAGCACAACGCGGGGGTCGCCGGCTTCGCCGGAAACCGTGTGGCCCGGACGCCGAACCTGGACGATCTGGCGGCGCGCGGCGTGGTCTTCGACTCCTGCTACTGCAACTCGCCGCTCTGCGGACCCTCGCGGATGTCGATCACGGCGGTGCGCCATCCTTCGCGGGTAGGCGCCTGGGGCAACGCCTCCTGGCTCCCGAGCGACGACGTGCCGTCGATCGCCCGGGCCATGAATGCCGCCGGCTACGAGTCTCTCCTGTGCGGAAAGCAGCACTACGACGCCACGCGCCGCTACGGCTTCCGCGAGCTCGGCTCGTGGCGCACGAACCAGTATCGCAAGACGGGAATCGTGCGCCGACGAGACCCCGACGACTGGACGCCTCCGGGCCAGATCTCCAAGCGCTTCTCCAACTTCCGGCCGGGCGACGACTCGCCGGTGATGCGACACGACCGCGCCGTCACGGAGACTGCCGGTTCATTCCTGCGACGCCGGAGCCGCAAAGACGCCCCCTTCTTCATGCTGGTGGGCTACCTGGCGCCCCACTTCCCGTTGATCGTGCCGAATGAGTACTGGAACCGGTACCGCGGCCGGGTGCCGTTGCCGGAGATCCCGCCGGACCACCTGGAGAGCCAGCCGCGCAACTACCGACACCTGCGCCTGGGCTTTGCCATGCACGACGTCCCCGAAGAAACGGTGCGGAGGGGGCGCGAGCTCTACTACGGGCTCAGCGAGTGGATGGACGACCAGGTCGGCCGCCTGCTGGGGGCGCTCCGGCGCAGCCGGGTCGCCGACGACACCGTGGTCATCTACGCCAGCGACCACGGTGAGATGCTGGGCGAGCACGGCTTGTGGTGGAAGAACTGCGCCTACGAAGGCGCCACCCGGGTTCCCCTGGTGGTGAGCTGGCCCGAGCGCTGGAAGGGCGGCCAGCGCCGCAGCGGAGCGTGCTCCCTGGTGGACCTGATGCAGAGCATCGCCGAGCTGGGCGGCGCCGAGCCCGACGACGCCTGGGACGGCGACTCCCTGTGCAGCTGGCTCGATGCGGCGGAAAGCCCGTGGAAGGACCGGGCGCTCTCGGAGTACTACGGTCACAACGTGACCTCGGCCTCCACCATGCTGCGCAGCGGACCCTGGAAGTACGTCTACCACACGCCGCCGGACCCGCGGCACCCGGCGGAGCGGGAGCTCTACGACCTGGCGACGGACCCGGGCGAGTTCGACAATCGGGCCGAGGACCCGGAACAGGCCCGGCGCGTCGAGACGCTCCACCGGGAGCTGGTGCACGAGGTGGGCGAGGATCCCGACGACGTAGACGCGCGCTGCCGGGCGGAAGTGGCGACCGGCTACCCGCGGAGCGACGAACCTTCATGAAGACCGTCCTCTTCGAGCGGCGCTTCACGAAGTTCCAGGGCGGTCACCTCAAGGCCTACCACTACTTCACTCACGTGCTCGCTTCGCCGGATTGGACCGCGAAGGTCCGCTTCAGCGAGGACTCGGTGTGGGACGAGAGCAATCCCTGGATGGCTCATCCGGAGAACGTCCTGGCGCCCGACGAGTCCTGCGCCCACGACGTGCACTTCCTGGGCGGGCGCGACTGGGAACGGATTCCGGAGAGCCAGCGCGAGAACCCGCCCGTGCCGCGGATCAACCTGATCCAGCACACGCGGCACGGCTTCCCCGACGACCCGCGCCGGCCCTTCCTGCGCTACCGGGCGGTGCGGATCTGCTGCAGCGAGGAAGTGGCCGATTCGATCCGGGCCGCCGGCGCCAACGGACCGGTCCTCACCAACCCCTACGGTCTGGACCCCGGCGAGCTTCCCGAGCCGATTCCCTTCGACGCCAAGCCGCTCGATCTGCTGATCGTGGCCATCAAGGGGCCGCGTCTGGGCAAGCGGCTGCGCTGGCGGCTGTGGCGCCCCGGCCGCCGCATCGGGCTCCTGACGCAGCCCATCCTGCGCGGCGATTTCCTGAGCCTGGTGAACCGCGCGCGGGTCACGCTCTTCCTGCCCCACGTTGACGAGGGCTTCTACATCCCGGCCCTGGAGGGAATGGGGCTGGACACCCTCGTGGTGTGCCCGGACTGCGTGGGCAACCGCTCGTTCTGTATCCCCGAGCGCACCTGCCTACGGCCACCCTTCGAGTTCCGCGCCATCCGCAGCGCCGCCGAAGATGCCCTGCGCCTGTCGGCGGCGCAGGCCGAGCCCATGCTGAAGGCCGCCCGCGAGATGTTCGGAAGCCACACGCTGGTGCGCGAGCGCGAACGCTTCCTGTCGATCCTGGGCGACCTGGACGAAATCTGGTGAGCCGCGCGGCGGCAGGGCTCGCGCTGGTCATCGCAGCGCTGGCTCCGATCCTGCTCTTCGACCGCTTCAGCTACGACTTCCTCTTCCACCAGGACCGGGCGCTGATGAAGCGACTGGCCTGGGCAGCGCTGGCGATCCCCCTGCTCAGCGTGCCGCCGGCGCTCCTGTTGGGCTGGCATCGCAGCGCCGCCGGCGTCGCCGAGCGCGTGGCGCGCCTCGGACTCCGCGCGCCGGCGCGCAGCCGGGCCCTGGCGCTGCTGGCCGTATTCGCGGCAGGGGTCCTGGTCTCCGCGCTGGTCCTGCTCCACTTCCCCAACTCGGCGGATGAGTTCTCCTACCTCTTCCAGGCGGAGACCTACGCGAGCGGACGCCCCTGGATCGACGAGCATCCGGTCCAGGCGTTCGTTCAGTTCATGCACTCCAAGGTGCTGGACGGCCGCTGGGTGGGCCGCTTCCCGCCGGGCTGGCCGGCCTTCCTGGCCCCGTTCCTGGCCCTGGGGCTGCCCGCCTGGCTGGTGAACCCCCTGGTGGCAGCGGCCTGCGTGGCCCTGCTCTACGTCCTGGGGCGGCGCAGCTTCGGCGAGCGCGCGGGCCTTCTGGCGGCCGCGCTCTTCGCCCTGTCGCCCTTCCTGATCCTGAACGCGGGCGCCTACTACAGCCACCTGTTCGCCGCGCTGCTCTCGCTGATCTTCGCCCTGGCGGGCACGCGCTACCTGGAGCGGCCGTCGGCTAGCGCGGCCCTGGTAGCGGGCCTGGCCCTGGGCTGGCTGGGCCTGGCGCGCACCATGAACCCGCTGCTCCTGGGAGCACCGTTCGCCGTCGCGCTCCTGGCGCGGCGCTCGTGGCCTCACCTGCTGCGCGGCTGGCCGCTGGCGCTGGGAGGCGGCGCATTCCTCGCGCTGCTGTTCGCCTACAACGCCGTGCTCACCGGGGATCCCACCCTGCCGCCCACGCTGGTGGACGATCCCAAGCAGACCCTCGGCTTCGTGGGCGGCCACACGCCGGCGCGGGCCTGGAAGTTCATCCAGCACCGCCTGCTCCTCTTGCCGCGCTACACGTCCGGGCTCTTCCTCTTCGTCTACGGGCTCGCCCTGGTCCGCGGCGCCCAGCGCCGGGACCTGCGCTGGTGGGACGCGTACTTCGCGCTCGAGGTGCTGGGCTACTCGCTCTACCAGAACAGCTCCCACGACACCTACGGGCCGCGCTACCTGTTCGAGGCCTTCCCGTTCGCGGCGCTGCGCATCGCGGCGGCCTGCGCGCCGCGCGCCGAGGGCCGGCCCTGGGCGCCGGTCTTCAGCTGGCTCGTGGCGCTGCACCTGGCCACGGCGCTGACCGGCATCGTCTCCACGGCGTGGCTCCACGGGCACGTGATCCGCGAGCGACGCGATCCGATCCGGGCCGTGGAGGAAGCGGGGCTTCGGAACGCGGTGGTCTTCGTGGCCTCGGACACCAGCCCCACCCGCCGCATGCCCAAGTTCGACCTGGTCCGGAACCTGCCCGACGTGGACGACCAACCCGTGGTCTGGGCGCACTTCCGCAAGCAGGAGCTGGAGCGGATCGAGGCCTACTACCCGGAGCGGACGTTCTGGGTCTACCAGCGCCCGCCCGACCAGGTGCGGGGACGCCTGGTTCCCCTGGACGAATGGCGGGCCTCCCGAGCCGCCGACCCGGGCGTTTGACAGCCTCCGGGGCGTAGGGGACATTCGGCCGCCATGCACCGCGAGAAGACGACGGTCCTGCCGAGCTTCCGCGTCGCAACCGCCGCGCTGCGCATGCTCCCGGCCTTCTCGATCATCTCCGTCGAGCGCGCCGGCACCACGTCGTTGTATCGCTACCTGTGCCAGCACACGCGGATCGGCGAGGCCTTCCGCAAGGAGGTGCACTACTTCGACATGAACCACGGGCGCGGTGTCGGCTGGTACCGCGCCCACTTCCCCAGCCGCGCCTGGTCGCGCTGGTCGGCACTGCGCCGTGGCGGGCCCGGCATCACCGGCGAGGCCAGCCCCTATTACCTCTACCACCCCCACGTTCCGGCGCGGATGGCCGAGCTGCTCCCGGACGTGAAGCTGGTGGCGCTGGTTCGCAACCCCGTGGAACGTGCCTACTCGCACTACCACCTGAACGTGCGCCAGAAGAAGGAGACGCTGTCCTTCGAGGATGCCCTGGAGCACGAGGAAGAGCGTCTGGCCGGCGAGTGGGAGAAGCTGGTGGCCGACCCGGGCTACTGGAGCCACGCCCACTACACGTTCGCCTACCGGGCCCGCGGCCTCTACGCCCAGCGCCTGGAGGAGTGGCACAAGCACTTCGCGCCGGAGCGGATCCTGGTGGTGCGCAGCGAGGACCTCTACGCCGACCCCGCGTCGGTGGTGGCCCGGGTCTTCCAACACCTGGAGCTTCCGGACTTCCGACCCGAGGGCTTCAAGGCCTACAACCAGAAGCCCTACCCCGGACTGTCTGCGGACACGCGGCGGGGCCTGGCTCGGTTCTTCGAGCCTCACAACCAGCGTCTGTACGAGCTTCTGGGTCGCGACCTCGGCTGGACGTGAGCGAGCCGGCGCCGCCGACGCGAACCCGAGGGCCCCTGCGCCGTGCCGCGCCTGCGCTCTTCGCACTGCTGGTCTTCGTGAGCAGCGGCCTGGCCGGCGAGCGTTGGATCAGCCTGGCACCGGAAACCGGCGGCAGTCTGCACAACCTGAGCCTGACTTGGAACCTGTGGCGCTGGGGCGTCGCCTCCACACGCCGCGCCACGCCTCCGGAGCTGCAGCCGGACAACCGGCGCGAGCCGCTCTACTCGATGCTGCTGGCGGGCGTGCTGGCGGTGAGCGCCGATCGCGAGGCGACCACCCGCGCCTGCATCTTCCAGCGCGAGCCCGCCTGCGAGGACCTGGTGCTGCGCTTGAAACGCACCAACGCCTGGATCCTGGCAGCCACCTGCGCCGCCACGTTCCTGGCTGCGCGCGCCGTACTGGGTCCGGGTCTGGCCGCCTACCTCGCGTGCCTGCTCTTCGCGACGACGGGTTCCCTGTGGCGGGTGCTCGACCGCGCCAAGAGCGAGACTCTCGCGACGCTGCTGGTGTTGCTGGCGTGCTGGGGTCTCTACACCGCCGCAAGCCGCGCTCGCTGGCGCGTCCCGGCCATTGCCGGGGGCGTCGCCCTGGGCCTCCTGATGCTGACCAAGGCGGTCTTCTTCTTCGCCGGACCCGTGCTGCTGGCGGCCGCGCTGGTGCCCTTGAAGGGACGCCGGCCCTGGAAGCCCGTCGGCGTCGCTCTGGCCGTCGCCTACCTGGTGACGGCTCCGTGGGTCGCGCGCAACCTGCATCACGACCTGGGCTTTGGAATCTCCCGCGACCGCGAGGTGCTGGCGATCCGCGCCGAGCACACCACCATGAGCTGGCGCGAGTGGTCTGCAGCGTGGCTCTACTTCGCCGGCGAGGGTTCCGGCCTGGCGCGCGGGCTCCTCGAGCGAAGCTTCGCGCCCGAAGACTGGGCGCGACTCATGGAGAGCAATCCGGACGGCTACTACCTGCGCGCCAAGAAGAACCGCGGCGCCGTGGCAGCTCGGGTCCAGGACGGCCCCGTCACCGAGGACGCTACCTACGAGGCCGCCAAGGCGGTGATGCTGGAACACTGGCCCATGCAGATCGCCGTCACGGGCCCGTTCGCCGTGCGCGGAATCTTCGTGGGGCAAAACTTGTACCGCTGGCCGCCGGCAAAGCGGGCGGCCCGCACCCTCGCCAACCTGATGGTTCCGGCCCTGGCGATCTGGATCGGCGTGCTCGCCCTGCGCGCCGACACCGCGCGCCTCTGGTTCGTCGCGCTGCCGGTGTACAGCTACGCCTTCCACGCGGGCATCACCCAGAACATCGACCGCTTCACGTGGCCGATCCTCCCCGAGGCCGCGGTCGCCTTCGCCGCGCTGTGCGCGCTGGCGGCCGCCAGCGTGGCCGCACGAACCCGGGTCCGCCCGGCAGCCTGACCCCGGGGTGGCCTATCATGCCCGGACTGTGAGTGCCCTGCAGAGCCAGCCGCGCGCCCGTCCCGTCGTGGTGATCGGGATGCACCGGTCGGGGACCTCCCTGGTCGCCCGGATCCTGGCCGCCGCCGGAGTCCAGATGGGTGCGGACCGCAACGTCCACGACGAGTCCGACTTCTTCCGCGCACTCAACAAACAGATCTTCCGCGCGGCCCATGCAGACTGGGACTGGCCGCTGGCGACCGTCCCTGCCTTGGAGGACAAGACCCTCTGCGACAACCTGGCCGAGCACCTGACCGAGCGCTGCGCGTCCAAGGACGCCCGGGCCTACCTGGGGCGACGCTTCGGCAAGGCGGACCTGGCCGCCCAGACGGGTCGCTGGGGCTGGAAGGATCCCCGCAACACCTGCACGCTGCCGCTCTGGCTGCGGATCTTTCCCGAAGCCCAGGTGGTGAACGTCTACCGCGACGGCGTGGACGTGGCCGCCAGTCTGGTCGCGCGGGAGCGCAAGCGCGCGGGCCGACTGGAGAACGCGATCCGCTCCTCGCGCTGCCTGGACCCGGACCGGGCGTTCAGCTTGTGGGCGGAGTACGTGGAGCGGAGCCTGGACGTCACCGCAGAGCTTCCGCCCGCCCGAGTTCGCGACGTTCGCTACGAGCGGCTGGTGGCGAAGCCCTACGAGGCGGTGCGCGAGCTGCTGGCATTCCTCGAGCTCGGCCGGGACGAAGGCGAGGTGGCTGCGCTGATGCGCATGGTCGACCCGGAGCGCGCCCAGGCCGCTCACAAGGATCCCGAGTGGGAGACGCTGCGACGCGCCAAGGCCTCCCACCCGCTGATGCAGCGCCTCGACTACGGCAAGGGCCCGTGAGCCCGCGCATCGACGTGATCCTGCCCCTCCACGGCGGCGAGCGCTGGGTGGAGGAAGCGGTGCGGAGCGTGCTGGCGCAGACCTTCGACGACTGGCACCTGTGGGCGGTGGACGATGCCTCGCCCGATGCCAGTGCCGAGCGCGTGGAGGCACTCGCCGCGCAGAGTCCGGACCGCATCGAGGTCCTGCGCCTGGAGCGGCCTCTGCGGGCGGCCGGGGCGCGGATGCACGCGATCGGCCGGGGCGGCGGCGAGCTGCTCGCCTTCCTGGACCAGGACGACCGCTGGCGGCCCGAGAAGCTGGAGCAGCAGGTGGCACGCTTCGACGCCGACGCGGAGCTGGGCGCCGTGCACACGGACGCGGCCATCATCGACGAGCAGGGCGCCGTGGTGCCCGGCGCCGCCGACCGCGCTGCGGCGCAGCGCATTCGATGCCGCGGGAGGCTTCGACACCTCGCTCTTCGGCGGCGAGGACTGGGAGTTCTGGGTGCGCTTCGCCGAGCGCTTCCCGATCGTCCACCTGCCGCAGGTGCTGCTGGAGCGCCGCGTGCACGGCGAGAATGTGTCGCGCGTGCACGCGGCCGAGCGCGCCGAAGGCAAGCTGCGCGCCGTGGAGCAGGCGCTGCGCGCGCAGCCCCGGCTAGGACCGCTGGCCGCCCGGCGCCGGCGCGCAATCCGGGCCGCCGCCGGCATACCCGAACCGCCCCAGGCCACGGCGACCCGCCTGTTCGCAAGCCTGGACCAGGCGGGCGTCCGCTATTGCCATTGGAAGAGCAACGAGCACGTGGCCGCGGCGCTGGCAGGCCGCACCGACTTCGACCTGCTGGTGGACCCGGCGGACCGCGAGCCTTTCGAGGCCGCGCTGGCGGCGCTGGACTTCAAGGAGGTGGTGGCACCGCCCGAGAAGCGCTTCCCCGGCATGCGCGACCGGATCGGCTTCGACCCCGAGAGCGGCGGCCTGCTGCACCTGCACGTTCACGAGCAGCTGGTCCTCGGCGCTGCCGGCGTCAAGAACCACCGGATTCCCATCGAGGCGCTGCTCCTCGATGATGGACGCCGGGTCGACGGCGTGCGGGCGCCGGCTCCGGAGCTGGAGCTGCTGCTCCTGGCGATCCGCGCGCCGCTCAAGGTCTCGCCCAAGCGCATCCTGCAGCGCTGGCGCAAGGACGGAACCAAGACGCTCCAGAGTGCGCTGGTTCGGGAGATGACCTTCCTACTCCCCGACGTGGATGAGGCCCGCTTCGGCGAAGCCGTGGCCAAGACGGGCCTGGCCCTGGACGCGGACACGATCCTGTCCTTCGTGCGGCGCGCGCGCGACCGCGCGCTCACGACACCGGAGGTCCACCGCTTCCGACGGGCGGTGCTGCAGGCGCTGCGCCCCTACCGCCGAGACTCCGGCGCGGTTGCCGCCGTGCGAGCCGTGAGGGCGCGGGCGCTTTCCTCCCGTGCGGGCCTCGCCTTGTTCGGCCCACGCGGGCGGCGGCTGCCGGGCGAGGGCCGGCTGATCGCCTTGGTGGGCGCCGACGGCTCGGGCAAGTCCACCCTGGCGGCGGAGCTGCGCGCGTGGCTGAGCTGGAAGCTCGACGTGCGCGCCGCCTACTTCGGTATCCCCAAGGACTCGCGCGGCTACCGGCTCCTTCAGCGCATGCGCGGCGGCCGGCGCGGCGGCTGGCTCGACGCGGAGCGCTGGCTCTTCGCCGCGCGCCACCGGGTGAGCCAGCACCGGCGCGCGCGCCGCCACACCCGCCGCGGCGGCATCGTGATCGCCGACCGCTACCCGCTTCCCGAGCTCTGGGCGCCGCCCGAGCCCATGGACGGGCCGCGCCTGGCCGGCCAGGGCCTGGCCGGACGCGAACGCGCCCTCTACGCGCGCATCGGCCCCCCGGACCGCGCCTTCGTCTTGCGCACCGACTTGGCGGTGCTGCGGCGCCGCGAGCCCCGAGTGGAGCCCGGCATCCACGCGCGCAAGGCCCAGGTGGTGAACGCCTTGGAGGACTCGGCGGTGCGCAGCGTGGTGGACGGGAACCGGCCCTACGAGGATGTGCTGCTGGACCTCAAGCGCCGGATCTGGGCGCTGCTCTGACCGCCCCGGCGAGATCCCGCGCCAGCTCTTCGCAGACCGGGGCCGCGCGTAGGGCATCGGTTGACGCGTAGCGGTTGGGCACCTCGAAAACCGGAATCCGCCGCCGGCGCGCCTCGTCGGCGATCGCCTGGGCCACCCGCGCTCCGCTCTGGACGAAGGCCTGGATCTCGGCGGGATCGCACCCGGCCAGGCGCTCGGGCAGGCCGCGTGCGGCCATGCGCCGGCAGCAGTCGTCCAGCTCGGCCTGTACGTGGACCAGCACGTCGGGAAATACCCAGACGCGCAGGAAGCGCTGCAAAGCCTGCTCGTCCAGCGCCGACTCCGGATCGGCGAACAGGTTCAGCGCGCGATGCGCGATGCCCTCCTCCCACAGGAAGAGATCCATGCGCCGCGCCTGGGAGTGCAGCATCAGCCAGGTCAGAACGCTGCGCTCGACCCAGCGCTCCAGGGTCTCGGCGGTCGCGGTGTCGCGCTCGCGAATCGCCGCCAGCGCCTCGCGGTAACGGCGCCAGCCCGCGCGGTGGAAGGTGCGGAAGCGCCACAGCAGAAAGGGCGTCTCCACGTCCTTGAAGTACTCCAGGCGCTGGCCCGCGACCTCCCGCTCGCGCACCTGGGCGCCCGCCAGCTTGCCGACCCAGCCGTGGCGCAGGTAGAGATCGCGGATCGTGTCCCGGGGCGGCACGTGCAGCCCGCGCTCGCGCAGCAGCTCCGTGCAGCGCTCGGCCAGGGTGCTCTTCCCGCTGCCGGGAGCTCCCGTGAACTCGACGATACGCCCGCGGCGCGGCATCCGCGCCACGGTAGCCCAGGGCGAACGTCCGGCTCTCCCCGCGCCGTGCTGGGAAATGAAGGCTAGCCTTGATCCGCTGATGCCTATCCGAACCGTCGTACTTCCGGCCGTGCGTCGCTCGCGAGCCGCCCTGGTCCTGTTCCTGCTTGCGGCATCCCTGGCCATCGCCGTCCCCGTGCGCGCCCAGCCCGGCGCGGTGCAGCTGGAGGACGATCTCGAGATCGTGGTGCTGCCCCAGCGTCTGCTGGGAATCGGCTCGCACGGCGGAGGGCAGCGCGAGGTGGCGCTGGAGATCGGCGAGCAGGTGCTGTGGCAGGGTGTGCGCGGCAGCGTGGGCATGGTCCTCACCGACCGGCGGGTGCTCGCCCTCAGCACGGCAAGCGGCTCCTGGCAGTCGGAACGCTACCGGCGCACCGAAACGGTGCCGGATCCGCCGCTCCTGGGCGGCCGCGTAGGGATCCTGGTCCTGCGGACCCGCTTCCTCGGCTTCGACGGCGGAAGCGGCAACCTGGTCGAGAGCAGCATCGGCCCCTCGGAGAAGGTGCTCGACTGGGGTGTGAGCCAGAACGTGGCCATCGCCGTGACCGACCGCCGCGTCGTCGGCCTCTCGCCGTTCCGGGGCGGCTTCTTCCAGACCTCGGTCAGCCCCGGCGAGCGCTACCAGGGGCTCACCACCGTCGCCAACTCCGCCACCGTCACCACGTCCCGGCGGCTGCTGATCTTCCGGGCCCCGAGCGGGACCTGGGAGGAGCGAAACCTGGACCTGCGCGACCGCCGCTAGGAGCCGGACCCGAGATGGAGACACGCCGCGCGCGGATCGCCGGAGCGGCGCTCCTGGTCGCCAGCGCGATCCCGATCTGGAGCGTGCGCTTCTTTCCCAGCCAGGACGGTCCCTCCCACCTGTACAACGCCCGCCTGCTGACGGCGCTGCTCGACCCAGCGAACGTGCGCCTGCGTGAGTTCTTCGAGTTCAACCCCGGCCTGCACCCGAACCTGCTGGCCCACGCCCTGCTGGCGGGCCTTCAGGCCGTGGTGCCGCCGCTGCTGGCGGAGAAGATCCTGCTCACGGCGCTGGTCGTGCTGCTGCCGCTCTCGCTGCTGTGTCTGCTCCGTGCGGTCGAGCGCGGGCGCGACGTGTATGCGCTGGCGGCGCTTCCGTTCGCCTACCACCACCTGCTGCACCTGGGCTTCTACTCGTTCTCGCTGGGGCTCTCGCTCTGCTTCTTCACCCTGGCATTCTTCTGGCCACGTCGGACGCGCGTCACGCTGGGCGCTGTGCTGGGCGTGAACGCGCTGCTGCTGCTGACCTACCTGGCGCACTTCGGGCCCTTCGCCATGGCCCTGCTGGGCATGGCCATCGGCCTGGCCGCCGTTCCCCTGGCCGCAGGGGAAGGCTCGCGCGGCGAGCGCTTGCGGCGCGCCGTCCTGGGCGGCCTGCCCGTGGTGCCCGCCGGTCTGCTGGGCCTGGCGTACCTGCTGGCGGGAAGCGATGGCTTCACCAAGTACGTCAGCGCCGAGAAGTTGCGCACGGTCTTCTTCGAGCGGATGCTGCTGACCTCCTACACCACCTGGCAGGAGACGCTGGCGCCATGGCTGCTGGGCTGCCTGGCGGTGGCGCTGATCTTCACCGCGGTCGACCGGGCACGCCGCCCGGTCGGCTTTCTGCCCCGCGACGCCTTCCTGGTCTTTTCGGCACTGCTCGCCGTGCTCTTCTTCACGCTGCCGCGCTGGATGAACGACGGCGGCTTCGTCAACGACCGCGTATTCCTGCTCTTCTTCCTGCTGGCGTGGGTGGGGATGGCCCCCCCGCCCCGCCGGCTGGCCGTGGCGCTGGGAGCCGTGCTGCTGGCCTGCGCCGGCGCCCATCTGGGCCGGCTCTCCTGGGAGTACGCGCGCCTGCAGCCGGAGCTGCGCGCCGCAACCGCCGCCGTCGAGCGGATCGAGCCCCACTCCACCGTGGCCTACCGACAGCTCGCCCGACGCTCCGCGGCCTTCGAGCGCTACCCGCGCTACGTGAACCCCTTCGCCCACGTGGATTCCTACTACGGAATGGGCGAGGACGTGGTGCTCTTCGACAACTACGAGACCCGCTTCGACTACTTCCCGCTGCGCGCGACGGCGGCAGCGCGCGTCGTCGTGGTCTGGCCCCTGGCCGCCGGGGAGGCCCTGCCCGAGGACCTGCGCGGCCACGCCATCCTGCACCGCGCCAACGGCCTCGCCCTCCTCAAGAGAACCAAGAAAGGGAAGTAAGAAAGGGGACGGTCCCCTTTCTTACTTCCCGGGCCATGCGCCAGGTCCAGGCGTTGAGCCGCTCGGGCCGGTTCAAGGTGATCAGCCCGAGGCGGCCGCGGTGCCTCAAAAGAAGAACGCCCCGGCCCAAAGGGCCGGGGCGTTACAGGCGCACGGCTCGCGTCTTGACTCCGCGCGATGGTCGGCGGTCGGGAGCGGCAACTCAATCAACCCAGCGGGTTCCCGCGCAGTTCAGCAGCAGCTTCAGCAGGTGACCTAACCGACGCTGACGAGGGAAATTGCAACCGCCGTGCCATCCCCGACTAACATTAATTCGCTTATAAAACAGATACTTATATCGCGCAAGAGACACCGCGTCCCGCGCGATGGAAATTCTTTTCCCTTACGGAGAAGAGTCGTTCCCTGGAGAGGAAAAACTTTTCACTCGGATCCGCCGAGCTCAATCACGGTGCGGATGGCCCGTCCGTCGTGCATGCGGTCGAATGCCTCGTTGATCTGCCCCAGAGGCAGGCTCCCGGTCACCAGCTCGTCGATCTTCAGGGCGCCGGCCATGTACTGGTCCACAAGCCCCGGGACCTCGCTGCGGCTCTTCACGCCGCCGAAGGCGGTGCCCCGCCAGCTTCGCCCGGTGACCAGCAGGAAGGGGCGAGCGTGGATCTCCTCGCCGGCCCCGGCCACTCCGATGATGATCGACTGACCCCAGCCGCGATGCGTACAGGCCAGGGCCTGGCCCATGATCTCCACGCTACCGATGGCCTCGAAGCTGTAGTCGACGCCGCCGTCGGTCATCTCGACGATCGCCTCGACCACGTCGCCCACCTCTTCAGGGTTCACGCAGTCGGTGGCGCCCAGCTGCCGTGCCAGCTCGAACTTGTCCGGGTTGGTGTCCACCGCGATGATGCGCCCCGCCTGGGCCATCACCGCACCCTGCACCACCGCCAGGCCCACGCCGCCCAGGCCGAACACGGCCAGCGTGGCGCCGGGCTCCACCTTCGCCGTGTGGGTGACGGCGCCGATCCCGGTCGTGATGCCGCAGCCGAGCAGGCAGACCTTGTCCAGGGGCGCGTCCTTGCGAACGTTTGCCAGCGCGATCTCCGGGACGACCGTGTAATCGGCGAACGTCGAGGTGCCCATGTAGTGGTGCACCTTCTTCCCGCCCAAGGAGATGCGGCTGGTGCCGTCGGGCATCAGCCCCTGGCCCTGGGTGGCCCGCAGCGTGATGCACAGGTTCGTCTTGTCCGAGCGGCAGAACTTGCACTGGCCGCACTCGGGCGTGTAGCAGGGGATCACGTGGTCCCCGGGGACCAGCGACTGCACGCCCGGGCCGACCTCCTCGACCACGCCTGCGCCCTCGTGGCCGAGCACCGCCGGGAACAGGCCTTCGGGATCCTTTCCGGAAAGCGTGTAGGCATCGGTGTGGCACACGCCCGTCGCCGCCAGGCGGACCAGGCATTCGCCCTGCTTGGGTCCGTCCAGATCCACCTCTTCGATCTCGAGGGGCCTCGACGCCTCGTGGGCCACGGCCGCGCGCACCTTCATGCGAATCCTCCCCTCCCGCCTGCATGCGCCATGCGCGGGAGCGCCGCCGAGTATACCGTCGGAACCTACGGGACAGTCCCGTCCGTTCCGGGCTCGCGGTGGCTCAGGCGGTGCCGCCGGTGGAGGCGCCCATGGCCTCCAGCACGTTGGCCCGGGCACCGAGCGACGCACCGATTCCCGACAGCAGCGAGAAGACGCGCCCCACCAGGACGAAATCGCTGGGAACGCTGACGACCGGGTTCTCGCGAATGGCCTCGAAGAGTTCGTCGGTCATCTCCTCGGTGAACTCGCCCTCGAAGCGCCCGCTCTCGCTTCGCTTCATCATTCGCTCCGTGATGAGCAGGAAGGTGGACGGGTCGCCATTCTTCGTCTCGAAGCCCAGCTCCTCAAAAGCACGGATCATGGCCGACTGGTTGAGAGTCATCATGCTGAACATCAGCTCGAACAGCCCCAGGCCGAATCCTTCGGGCAGCTCCTTGGCGAGTCCGAAGTCCAGGATCACGATGCGGCCGTCCTCCTGGACGAAGAGGTTTCCCGGATGGGGGTCCGCCTGGAAGAAGCCCGCCGCCAGGATCATGCGCGTGTAGATGCGCATCAGCTCCTGCATGACGTCGGAAGGCTCCAGGCCCGCGGCCTGGATGCGCTGCTTCTCGGTGATCTTGATGCCTCCCACCAGCTCCATCACGAGCATCCGGCCGGTGGAGCGCTCGCGGTACATCTGCGGGATTACCACGTGGCCGTCCCGCTCGAAGAGGCCGCGCACCCGATCGGCGCAGTCGGCCTCCCGGCGGAAGTCCAGCTCCAGCTCCAGGTGCTTCGTGAGCTCTTTCACCAACGGCAGCAGCGCCAGCGGCTGGCGGTCGAAGAGCTCGTAGACCGCGCAGACCCGGCGCATGTTGGCCAGGTCCGTGTGCACGATGCGCTCGATATCCGGGTACTGGACCTTCACCGCGACCTCGCGCCCGTCCAGGAGCCGAGCGCGGTGCACCTGGGCCAGGGACGCGGATGCGATGGGCCGGTGATCGAACTCCGCGAAGACCGCGTCCAGGGGCTTGTTCAGCTCGCGCACCACCTGGGCCTCGATCTCCTCGAAGGAATGCGGCGGGACCGCATCGTGGCACTGCTTGAGGATCTCGATGATCGGCGGAGGGAAGATGTCGGCCCGGGTAGCCACGACCTGGCAGAACTTGATCAGGACGCCACGCAGCGAGAGCGCGGTTCCCAGCAGCAGCCGGGCGGCGCGTTCGTGGGTGGAGGTCAGCTCCTCGTCGCTGGCGGGCGGGCGCCGCAGCAACCTGCGTGTCCAGGCGGGGACCTTGTACAAGAGGTAGATGGCCGCGGCCGTGCTGCCGATGCGCAGGCTGCGGTAGACGCGGACGAGGCCCCTCAACCCGAAGCCGCCGGGTCTCCCTCGAACCCGGTGCGCTCGGGGGGCGTCCACGGTGTCTCCAGGGCGTCGAAGCGCTCCAGCAGGCCGGCGGGGTTGGCGTGCGCTTGCATGGCCTCGATCAGGTTCTCGCGGATGTCCCGACGCTGCTCCTCACGCCGCTCGTGGGTCAGCCCGCGCAACGTGCGGTGCAGGAGCTCGCGCACCACGTCGCGGCCCGACAACGTCTTGCCGTCCGCGGTGCGCAAGCTGCGTGCCGCAGCCTCCGAGAGTGCGGTGCGCAGGTACTCGACGTGGGGGCTCTCGTCGGCGCGGATGTAGGAGACCATGTCGCCCGCACCCTGAGGATCGGCAGAGACCTCCGGATCCGAGAGCAGTCGCTCGCCCCAATCGAAGACGCCCATGGCGAAGACCTCGACCGCCAGCACCTGCGCCATGGTGGCGAGCATGCGCTCCAGATCCTCGTCGAGCTCGGGGAACACGCGGTTTCGCTCACGGCGCCGGCCAGGCCCCTGCCCCATCATCCGCAGCAAGACGTCGCCCGGGATCCGCGGCTTCTCCAGCGCCATGTCGCGGGCGGCCTCCCACATCTGCTTGTGTCCACCCTCGTCCTTGTAGCCCGCCTCGTCCCGGGCATGGGCTTCGAAGAGACCGGAGCCCAGATGGGCGAGCGCCGTTCCCTCGATGGGCTCGACCAGCTGCGAGGCCAGGTCGGGAACGGCCACGTCGCGGATGATGGCGCCAAATCCCTCGACGATGGAGATGATCGTCAGCCGCCGGACCACCGGGTCCCGCACGCCCTCTTTCAGCAGCAGCCGGGCCTGCTCCACGTTGGGGAACTGGGGCGGCATGAGCGCGGTGTCGATGGCGAGTAGCGGATGCCCGTCGCGGGACAGGCGATCCTGCCAGGCGTGCACGGCGGGCAGGCGGTGGATCGTGCGGGGTGACCGGTAGCGCCCCTGCGGATCGAAGCCGCCGTGGCAGCGCACGCCTCCGGCGATGAGCGGCTCCTCGTAGCTCCCGCTGTCGAGAAGCTCCTCCTGGCTGTAGCTCCGGGGAAACCCGCTGCTGGCTTCGGCCATGGCAAACCGACCTTCCGTCAATGAATGCCGGCGGTGGATACCAGGGTGGCCGGATCGATGCCCAGCTCGTCCAGTACGCGCCGCCAGACTTCCTCGCCGCGCCCGTCGAACACGATCGCCGGGTGGGTCGGCACCACCAGCCACGAGCCCTCGGCCAGCTCGGCCTCGAGCTGGCCGGGCGCCCAACCCGCGTAGCCCAGGAACAGCCGCACGCGGGACGGCGGCTCCTCGCCCAGCGCGCGCAACGCATCCAAGGATCCCGCGAAGTGGATGCCCGAGGTCACCTCGTGTACGCCGGGGGGTCGCACGGATGCATCGTCGCCGTAGAGCACCCAACCCGTCTCCGGCTGGACCGGCCCGCCGGTGCCCACCTCGCGATCCCGGTCTCCGCTCCAGCCGATCTCCAGCTGGTCGCACAGGTCGCCGGTGGTCACGCCGGCGCCGCGATTCACCACCAGGCCGAAGGTCCCCGACCCATCGTGGTGCACCACCTGGACCACGGCTCGGCGGAAGTTCGGGTCTCCGAGCTGAGGCATCGCGACGAGCAGGGAGGTGCTCAGGGAAGGTTCGGACACGCTCACGAACGTAGCATCGGCCCGACCCATTGACGCGCGAGCGGCTAGTCTGAATCCCGCATGAACGCGACGGACCGCGTGTTGGGCATCGTCGCGGGCACGCTGCTCCTGCTGACCCTGGCCGGCCTGGGGAGCCGCGTCGAGCCCGCCGTCGCCGGCATGGCGCTGGCATCGCTGGCGACCTCCGCGATCTTCGTGCTGCTGGCGTTCGGCCTGGCCGGGCTTCCCCCCGTCACGCCGGGCGGCGCCGCGCAGCGGCTGGGCCTGGGCCGCAACAGCGTGGCCGTGGGCGTCACCCTCGCACTGGCCTGCGGAACGCTGGCGCTCTCCAACGTGGCCGAGACCCTCATCGCCCTGCTGGGCGCCGACCAGGTGGGAACGCTGGCGGAGATCTCGAGCACCCTGGAAGGCAGCCGGGGCGCGGGCCTGGTGCTGGCCTTGATCAGCATCGGGCTGGTCGCGGGCATGTCGGAGGAGATCTTCTTTCGCGGCCTCGTGCAGCGAACGCTGGAACGCCGCCTGGCAGGCGTACGCGGCGGTGCGGTGCTGGCGGTGCTGACCGCCTCGACCGCCTTCGCCTTGGCCCACTGGGATCCCGTACACACTCCCGCAGCCTTCTTCCTGGGGCTTTATCTGGGAGCCGTCACGCGGCTGACCGGCAGCATCCGGCCCGCCATCGCCTGCCACGTGATCAACAACCTGGGCGCGGTGCTGAGCGCCTCCTTCGGCATCCACGTGCCTGCCTGGTCCGGCCTGCTGCTGGCCGGCCAGCTGGCCCTGGCCGGCGGGGCCCTGGCGCTGGCCTGGCGACTCCGCAGGCCGGCCCCGAGCGCCGCCGGAGCGCGCTTCCCCGGGGGCCCATCCGACTAGTTGGGCCTACAGCCGCGCAGGCGATCGGCCGACGCGTCCGAGCATGGATCCCCGTCCCGCGGCCCTGGTTCTCGACGATGGAGAGTTGGGCGACGTCCGCGCAACTCTCGAGCAGATCGGTGTCGAGTACACCTACCTGCGTGGGGGAGCGGCCGACGGCATCGACGTCGAGCCGCCGCGCCAGCTGCTGGTGGCCACCCCGCGCCGGGCCCTGAGGCTGCGCGGCGCGGCCGGCAAGCCCGACCCGGATGCCGATCGCGCGGTCCGGATCGCCGTGACCGAGCAGGACTCGGTGGCGCTGCGCGACCAGCTCCGCGGTGTGGGCTTCGACTACCTGGTGCGACGCCCCATCCACCCGGGCGCCCTGCGCCTGCTGTTGCTGCGGGCGCTCTACCGGGGACCGGAGCGTCGCGTCACCGTTCGCTATCCGATCGGCGGAGAGGTCGCCTACAAGCTGGGGCTCCGGCGCCGCCGGGCCACCCTGCTGGAAGTCTCCCTGCGCGGCTGCCGGCTCCAGACGGAGAGCCCGGCCGAGTCCGACGCCCGCATCTCCGTGGTGCTGCCCAAGGAGTTCACGGGTACGAAGTCCGTCTCGCTGCCGGGTTGGGTGGTGCGCTGCGAGCCCGACGTCGAGGGGTCCCACGAGATCGCCGTCGCCTTCGAGGCGCTGTCCAACCGGGTCGAGCGCAGCCTGCGCACGGTGCTGAAGCGCAAGATCCAGGGCCTGGACCCGGACGGCGGGTTGCCGCTGACCGAGCTGAGCGACCGCCGGGACGGCGGACGACGCACCTTCCAGGGCCAGGTTCGGCTGCAGGACCGCGCCGCCCGCGCCCTGGTCGGCCGGGACCTCTCCACCGGAGGGATGCTGGTCGAGCAGAACCTGGACCTGCGCCTGGGCGACACGCCGGTGCTCGAGATCTTCGGGCGCGACGGCGACGAGTTGGTCCGCGTGCAGGCGCGCGTCGTGCGCGACGACGAGAGCGGAATGGCGCTCCAGTTCGTAGACGTACCGGCGGCGGCGGCGGAGCGCCTGGAGGCGATGGTGGCGGGCCTGCCGGCCGTCGAGCGGCTGGCCGACACCGAGGTCGAAGCCATGGGGACCGTCGTGGCCGAGATCGTCGACGAAGCCTGAGCGCGACGCCCTCTACAGACCGCGCCTCCACTCGGCCACCGCCCGACCGATCTCGTCCGGCGAATCCTCCTGCACGAAGTGGATGCCCTTCACCGTGACCTCGGTCTGGTTGGGCCAGCTGCGACAGAACTCGCGCTGACGACCGCGCAGGATGGCGCCCGGCTCGGCGTTCAGGAAGAGCTTGGGCACGTCGCTCTGCGCCAGCCAGGCGCCGTAGTCCTCCACGATCTTCACCACATCCGCCGGCTCGCCCTCGAGCGGGATCTGACGCGGCCAGGTGAGCGTGGGCCGGCGATCCTCGCCGGGCGCCGCGAACGGCCTCCGGTAGACCGCCATCTCCTCCTCGGACAGCTCGCGCAGGACGGAGGTGGGCAGCACCTGCTCCACGAACACGTTCTGCTCCAGCACCATGGCCTCGCCGGCCGGCGAGCGGAACGCCTCGAAGACCGCCCGCGCCGCCTTGGGCCAGTCGTCCCAGGAGACGGGGAGCACGATCGCCTCCATGTACACGATGCCCTTCACGGCGTCGCGGTGCCGGTTGCCCCAGTCGAAAGCCAGGGCCGAGCCCCAATCGTGCCCGACCAGCGTCACGTTGCTGCCCACGTCCAGCGCGTCCAGCAACGCGTCCAGGTACTCGCGGTGCTCGACGAAGCGGTAGGAGTCCGGGCCCGGATCGTCCAGCTTCTCCGAGTCCCCCATGCCAATCAGGTCGGGCGCCAGACAGCGCCCCTGATCCTGCAGGTGGGGCATCACGTTTCGCCACAGGTAGGACGAGGTCGGGTTCCCGTGCAGGAACAGGATGGGGTCGCCCTCCCCGCACTCCACGTAGGCTTGCGCTTGGCAAAGAAGGCCTCGACGCCCTCGCGGGCGTCGGCCGTGCGCGCCGAGTCGGCGATGCCGCGTCCCTCGAGCTCCATCTGCGACTCCAGGGACTCGACGAAGGTCGAGAGGACGAGCCGCTTGGTGATGCCGTAGGCCTCGGTTGGACCGGAGGCCAGGCGCCGGGCGATCTCGCCCGCGCGCTCGACCACGGCATCGTCGGCCACCACCTCGTTCACGAGTCCCCAGCTCAGGGCCTCCTGGGCCGACAGGGTGCGGTTGGTCAGGGCCAGCTCCAGGAAGCGGCGCGAGCCGATCAGGCGCGGCAGGAACCAGGTGGAGCTGCCGTCGGGGGTGAGCCCGACGCCGGTGTAGGCGAGCGTGAGCTTCACGGACTCGCCGGCCACGGCCAAGTCGCCGGCGCAGGCCAGGCTCATCCCCGCGCCGGCGGCGGTGCCAGCGACGGCCATCACCACCGGAGCGCGCATGCGCGCGAAGCGCGAGATCGCCGTGTGCAGGTTCGTAGCGATCTCCTTGATCGCGGAGGGCATCGCATCGCCAGCGCCGCGAAAGGAAGCCAGGTCGCCGCCGGAGCAGAAGAAGCGCCCCTGGGAGCCGATCACCAGCGCCCGCACGGAGCGGTCCTCGTCGCAGCGCAGCGCCACGTCGGAGAGCTCTCGAGCCATGTCCAGG
>JAFDET010000103.1 GCA_019310195.1 Deltaproteobacteria bacterium | reverse complement strand
TCGGTCCCGGTCGCGGCGCCCGACGGGCGGCGCGCCTGGCTGCGGCGCAACGCACTGCCGGCGCCGGCGCATCTGGCGGCCAGCGTGCTGCGCTTCGCGCATCTGCCCCTGAGTGAGCGGCTGCACGCCGGCCTTACGGCTCGGCACATGGGCGCTCTCGATCTCCGCGATCCCGCGGTAGACGCACAGAGCCTGGGCGACTGGCTCGCCGCCCGCGGCGAGAGCGATGCGGCCATCGAGCGCTTCTGGGATCTCCTGGTTCGCGCCACGCTGAACCTGCCCGCGCGCGAGGCCTCGCTCTCGCTGGCAGCCAAGGTGTTCCAGACGGGCCTGCTGGAGCGGGCCGACGCCTTCGATGTAGGCTGGGCGCGGGTTCCCCTGGACGCGGTGCACGCGGCGCCGGCGGCCGCCGCGCTGGCGGCACGCGGAGCGCGGGTCTGCACGCGCGCGCCCATCGAAGGCGTGGACGTCGCGAACCCCGAGCGGCCCGCGGTGCGGGTGGACGGTGAGCGCGTCGAAGCCGATGCGCTGATCCTGGCCGTGACCCACGACGTGGCCGCCGACCTGCTGCCGGATGCGGCCGGCGTAGATTGCGAGGGCCTGCGCAAGCTGGGCGCCTCGCCCATCGTGAACCTGCACGTGGTCTTCGACCGCCGCGTTCTGGACGTTCCGTTCCTGGCCGCCGTGGACTCGCCGCTGCAGTGGATCTTCGATCGCAGCGAGGCGTCGGGTCTGGAGCGGGGCCAGTACCTGGCGGTCTCGCTGTCGGGCGCAGAGCCGTGGGTCGGGCGTTCGCGCGCGGATCTCCAGCGCGTCTTCCTGCCGGCCTTCCACGCCCTGCTGCCGGCTACACGCGAGGCCGGGGTCGAGCGCTTCTTCATCACCTGTGAGCGCGCCGCCACGTTCCGACAGGCCCCGGGCACGGCCGCGCTGCGCCCGGGTCCGCGCACGCAGAGCCCGCGCCTGTTCCTGGCCGGCGCTTGGACCGACACGGGCTGGCCGGCCACGATGGAAGGGGCCTGCCTGAGCGGCTTGGCCGCGTCGCGTCACGCGCTGGCGGCGGCTTCCCGCAGCGCGGCCTCTCCGTCGTTGGCGGCGTAGCTCGGCCCCTTTGGTTTCAGGTAGTTGCAAGGAGTCTCCAAGATGTCGCTCGAACTTGCCCACGAAGCCGCTTCGCCGGTCGGCCGCGCCCTGGAGCGCGGCGTCGGGCGGCTCCTGGAGACCCAGAACCCGGACGGCCACTGGCGCTCGGAGCTCGAGACCAACGTCACCATGGAGGCCGAGGACCTGCTGATGCGGCAGTTCCTGGGGATCCACGATCCCCAGCTCGCTGCACTCACGGCCAACTGGATCCGCTCCAAGCAGGGCGACGACGGCGGCTGGGCCATCTACCACGGCGGGCCGCCGAACGTCTCCGCCACGGTGGAGGCCTACGCCGCACTGCGCCTGGCCGGCGATCCCCCCGACGCCGACCACATGCAGCGCGCCCGGGCCGTTGCCGTGGAGCTGGGCGGCATTGGGGCCACGCGCGTCTTCACGCGGATCTGGCTGGCGCTCTTCGGCGAGTGGTCGTGGGACGATCTGCCTGCGCTGCCGCCCGAAGTGATCCTGCTGCCGCCGTGGTTTCCGCTCAACATCTACGACTTCGCTTGCTGGGCGCGTCAGACGATCGTTCCGCTGACCATCGTGGCGGCCCACCGTCCGCAGCGCGAGCTGGGCTTTCACCTGGACGAGCTGCGCGTCGGCGCACCGCCGGCCGAGAAGCTTCCGCTCTCCACGTGGGGCGGACGCTTCCAGCTCCTGGACCGGATCCTCCAGTTCCACGAGCGGCATCCCATCGGGCCGCTGCGCCGTCACGCCCTGAGCCTGGGCGCCGAGTGGATCATTCGCCGCCAGGAGGCGGACGGCTGCTGGGGTGGCATCCAGCCGCCCTGGGTCTACTCGCTGATGGCGCTGCACCTGCTGGGCTACCCGTTGGATCATCCGGTCATGGCCAAGGGCCTCAAGGGGCTCGAGAGCTTCACCATCATCGAGGGTGACCACCGTCGGCTGGAGGCCTGCCAGTCGCCGGTCTGGGACTCGGCGCTGGCCCTGGTGGCGCTGCGCGACGCAGGCCTCGAGCCGGGTCACCCCGCGCTGGTGCGCGGCGGGCGCTGGCTGCTGAACGAGGAGGTGCGCATCGCCGGAGACTGGGCGGTGCGGCGCCCCGAGTTGGAGCCCGGAGGCTGGGGCTTCGAGTACGAGAACGACAACTACCCGGACACCGACGACACCGCCGAGGTGGTCATGGCGATGCGCGCCGCCAGCTTCGACAAGCCGGACCGGGCGGAGGCGGCGCTGCGACGCGGCGTGAACTGGACCTTCGGCATGCAGTCGCGCGACGGAGGCTGGGCGGCGTTCGACGTCGACAACACGCGGGGGCTCTGCGAGGAGCTTCCCTTCTGCGACTTCGGTGAGGTGATCGACCCGCCCAGCGCCGACGTGACGGCGCACGTCGTCGAGATGCTGGCCGAAGAAGGCCTGGCCGACGATCCGCGCACCCAGGCCGGCGTGCAGTGGCTGCTGCGCGCCCAGGAGACGGACGGGTCCTGGTTCGGGCGTTGGGGCGCCAACCACCTCTACGGCACGGGCGCGGTGGTTCCGGCACTGATCCGCGCCGGGGTGGAGCCCGGCCACCCGGCCATCCGCCGTTCCATGAGCTGGCTGGAGGAATGCCAGAACGAGGATGGAGGCTTCGGCGAGGACCTCCGTTCCTACAAGGACCCGGCTTGGCGGGGCTGCGGTGAGTCGACTCCCTCCCAGACCGCCTGGGCGCTGCTGGCGCTGCTGGACGGCGACGGGTCGCGGGTGGCCGTCGAGCGCGCCGTGGACTGGCTGGTGCGGACCCAGCGCTCGGACGGGGATTGGGACGAGCCCCAGTTTACCGGAACCGGTTTTCCGGGCGACTTCTACATCCGATACCACCAGTATCGGTTGAACTACCCGGTCATGGCCCTGGGCCGCTACCTGAGGGAGACCACCCGGTGACCTCGCTGCTCCCGCCGTCCTCACGCCTGCTCGTGGCCGCCCCGCTGCGCCTGGAGGCGAGCGCGCTGCGGCGCGGCGGCTCGGGTCTGCGCGTACTGCGCACCGGGGCGGGACCGGCTCGCGCCCGGCGCGCAGCCGAGCATCTGCGCCGGGATGCGGCCGAGGCGCTGCTGGTGGCGGGCGTCTGCGGAGCCCTGGATCCCTCGCTGGAGCCGGGCGACGTGTTGGTGGCGTCGGAGCTGCGCGACCCCCTGGGCGACCCGGCAGGGCGCGTCCGCGCGCTGGATTGCGATGCGCTGTACGAGGCGCTGGCGTCGCTGGGCCTGCGGGTGCGGGTCGGTGCGATCGTCGGCTCGGATCACGTGGTCCGGGGGGCGGAGCGCGCGCGCCTGTTCGAGACCGGCGCGCGGGCCGTGGACATGGAGTCGCCCTGGCTCGCGACCGGCGCCGGCGAGCGCCCCTTCGGCGTGGTGCGCGTCGTGGTGGACGGCCCGGAGTACGAATTGTTGCGCCCGGCGGCCCTGAGCCGGGGGCTTCGCGCCCTGCGCACGCTCTCTGCCGTGGCGCCGGGTCTTCAACGTTGGGCCGCGCACGTGGCCCCCGATGCTCCGGTCTCCGTGCCGGCTCCGGGCGTCTCGCACGCCGCGCTCTAGAGGAGGAATCCGTGCCCGTTCCCGTTTCGCAGATGGCCACCGTGGCCAGCTACGTGGTCGGCCAGAAGCTGGCCCGCCGCAAGCGCTACCCGCTGGTGCTGATGCTGGAGCCGCTCTACCGCTGCAACCTGGCTTGCGCCGGCTGCGGCAAGATCCAGTACCCCAAGCACGTACTCCAGCGTCAGCTCTCCTACGAAGACTGCATGCGCGCCGTGGACGAGTGCCGCGCGCCCATGGTCTCGATCCCGGGTGGTGAGCCGCTGCTGCATCCGGACATCCAGCGCATCGTCCAGGGCCTGGTGGAGCGTCGCAAGTACGTCTACCTGTGCACCAACGCGCTGATCCTGGAGGAGAAGCTCGATCTCTTCGAGCCCACCAAGTACCTGTCGTTCAGCGTTCACCTGGACGGGCTCGAGACCGAGCACGACGCCTCGGTCTGCCGGGACGGAACCCACGCCAAGGCGGTTTCGGCCATTCGCGCGGCGCTGGCGCGCGGCTTCCGGGTCACCACCAACACCACGCTCTTCGAGGGTGCTGATCCGGAGCGCACCGCGGCCTTCTTCGACTCGTGCATGGAGCTTGGGGTCGAGGGCATGATGGTGTCGCCCGGCTACTCCTACGACAAGGCGCCCGACCAGGAGCACTTCCTGGCGCGCGAGCGCACGGTGCAGCTCTTCCGGCGCATCTTCGCGGCCGGGCGGGGCGGCAAGCAGTGGCGTTTCAATCAGTCGCCGCTCTTCCTGGAGTTCCTCACCGGCGAGCGCGACTACGAGTGCACGCCCTGGGCCATGCCGGCCTACTCGGTCTTCGGCTGGCAGAAGCCCTGCTATCTGCTGCAGGAGGGATACGCCCAGAGCTATGCCGGCCTGCTGGAGGACACCGACTGGTCCTCCTACGGCCACGCCAGCGGCAACCCGGCGTGCAGCGACTGCATGGTGCACAGTGGCTTCGAGGCCAGCTCGGTGGATGAGGGCTTCTCTTCCTGGCGCGGCTTCTGGAACATGGCGCGCGCAGCGCTCCTGGGCCCCCGGGTCTCCGCGCCTGGAGAGCTGGCGCCGGTCCCCGCCGCGAGCGCGGTGGAGGAGGCGTCGGGGCTCGTCCAGGACTGGGCCGCCGAGGCGTCGCCCGAGGCGCTGGAGGCGGCGTTCGCCTACCGGGGGGACGTGACCCTCGTCCTCGACGACGGCGGGAGCGTACAGGGCTTCGTGTCCAGTCTGGACGGCGATCGCGTGCGCGTGCTGGTCAAGGGCAATGGCGAGGCGGAGCCCATCGAGAAGGCGCGGATCGCCCGCGTCGAGCTGAGCGGCCGCGATGCGGCCATCGACCCCCGTTGGGAAGCCTGGCAGAAGCGCTCCGAGGCGCGCGCCTAGGGCATTTGCTACAGACAGCCCCCATGAGCCACCGTGAACCCGGTCCCGAGTCCGGCAAGCTCATCCGCGATGAGCAGCAGTGGATTGCGCCCGGCATCCAGCGCCTCGCGACGATGGCGGGCATCGCCATGGAGTCGGGCCAGGGCTGCCTGCTGCAGGATGCGGACGGTCAGACCTACCTGGACTTCATGGCCGGCGTGGGCGTGGCCAGTCTGGGCCACAGCCATCCACGCTGGGCCTCGGCGATCGCAAGCCAGGCGGCCAAGCTGTCCATCGGCTCGTTCGCCAGCGCGCCGCGGCTGGCGCTGCTGAAGCTCATGGCCTCGCTGCTTCCCGAGCCGCTGCGCCGCGTGCAGCTCTACTCGGGCGGCTCCGAGGCGGTCGAGGCGGCGCTGCGCCTGGCCAAGGCGCACACCCGGAAGTTCGAGGTAGTCGCCTTCTGGGGCGGCTTCCACGGCAAGACCGGCGGCGTGCTTCCGTTGATCGGCGATCCCTTCAAGCAGGGCTGGGGGCCGCTGGCGCCCGGCTCGCTGCTGGTGCCCTACGCCGACCCGTACCGCCCGCCCATCGACTCGCTGGATCCGGCCGAGTGCGCCATGGCCTGCATCGACCTGGCCCGCAAGCAGATCGAGGCCACGAGCCTGGGTTCGGTGGCGGCGGTGATCGTGGAGCCCATCCAGGGGACTGCGGGAAACGTGGTGCCGCCGCCCGAGTGGCTGCCGGCCGTCCAGCAGCTCGCCCGCGACCTGGACGCCCTGTTCATCGTGGACGAAATGATCACCGGCTTCGGCCGCACCGGGAAGATGTTCGGCTTCGAGCACAGCGACGTGCAGCCGGACATCCTCACCCTGGGCAAGGGCTTCGGTGGAGGCTTCCCCGTCACCGCCGTGGTTGCGGCCGAGAGCGTCGCCGAGGACTCGCATCCCTGGTCCAAGCCGTCCTCCTCCTCGTCTTCGGTGGGCGGCAACCCGCTGGCCGCGGCGGCAGCGCTGGCCACCCTGGAGACGATCCTCGAAGAGGGGCTGGTCGAGAACAGCCGCGTGGTGGGCGAGCACATCCTGGCGCGTCTGGAGACGTGGAAGGAACGCTTCCCGTTCGTCGGAGACGTGCGCGGCAAGGGGCTCCTGCTCGGGTTCGATCTCGTGACCGATCGCAAGAGCAAGACACCGCTTCCCACGAAGCTCACCCACAAGATCTACACCGAGTGCGTGCGTCGGGGTCTCCTGGTGATGGCGTACGGCGCGCGGGTTCGCATCAACCCGCCCCTGGTGATCAGCGAGGAAGAGGCGGACGCCGGGCTCGACATCTTCGAGTCGGTTCTCACGGACGTCGCGCCCGAGATCGGATGAACGATCGGCGGCGCGGGGCCTTGGTGGGCTTCGGCGGCGTGGCCGAGCACGGCCACTGGCCGGGCTGGCGCGACGATTCCCGCTTCGAAGTCGGCGCCGTGGTCGAGCCGCTTCCCGCCGGCCGCGAGCGCGCGCGGGCGGCGCTGGGCGACGCCGTGCGCATCTACGACGACCTGGTCGCGTGCCTGGAAGCCGAAGCCCTGGACTTCCTGGACGTGGCCACCCCGCCGGCCCACCACCTGCCGGCCATCGAGGCGGCCGCCGAGGCCGGGCTGCACGTGCTGGTGGAGAAGCCCCTGGCGCTGACGCCCCAGGAGGCGGAGCGGGCCGAGACGGCGGCGCGCGAGGCCGGCACCGCGCTGCTGGTGGTTCACAACTGGCACCACGCACCGGTATTTCGCGCCGCACGCGAGGCGCTCTCGTCCGGCGCCATCGGCAGCGTGCGCGAGGTCACCTTCATCACGGAGCGCACCGAGCCCGCCAGCGGCGGGGGGGCATCGTGGCGTCTGGAGCGCGAGGTCTCCGGTGGAGGCATCCTGGTGGACCACGGCTGGCACCAGCTCTACGTGGCCCGCGCGCTGCTGGGCGGTGCGGACCCGGAGCGGGTTCGCGCCACCATCGAGACGCGCCGCTGGCACGAGGCCTCCGTGGAGGACACGGCCCACGCCGACGTGGAGTACATCGGCGGTGCCGTGGCCCGGCTGCGCCTCACCTGGGCCGCCGAAGCGAGGCGCACCCTGGTCAAGGTTCGCGGCGAGAAGGGCGCGCTGCGCATCGAAGGGCAGGCGGTGCGGGTCATCCCGGAGACGGGCGGCGCGCACGACTGGCGCGTGGATGACGACGCGCCCGACGACTCCTACCACGCGACCTGGTTCCCGCGGATCCTCGACGCCTTCGCCGAGGCCATGGAGGATCCGAAAGCCGCCGCCGGCAACCTGCGGGAGGCGCGCCTGGGGCAGGCGGTGATCGACGCCGCCTATCGCTCGGGCGCCAAGGGCGGCGCGCCGGTCGACGTCTAGGCCGCGCTCCGGCGGGCTACACTTCCCGCATGCGAAGGGGGCTCCCGTGAGCGCGCCGGCCGAGCTGCGGCGGGTTGCGCCGGCGACGTTCGAGCTTCCCGTGGGATTCCGGGACGGGATGCGCGTTCCCGTGCGCGTCTTCGGGACTGACGCGCTCGTGGCGGAGATGGACGACCAGGTCTTTCGCCAGGCGGCGAACGTGGCCTGCCTGCCGGGCATCGTCGAGGCGGCCTTCTGCATGCCGGACGCCCACTGGGGCTACGGCTTTCCGATCGGCGGCGTGGCTGCGATCGATCCGGAGAGCGGCGTCATCTCGCCGGGCGGGATCGGCTTCGACATCAACTGCGGGATGCGGTTGGTCACAACCTCGCTCACCTGGCCGGAGGTCCGCCCGCGGCTCACGCAGCTGGTGGATGCGCTGGCGGAGCGTGTTCCCGCCGGTACGGGTCGCCGGGGCTTCGTCCACACCGGCCTGCGCGAGTTCCGTGACGTGCTGCGCGAGGGCGCGGGCTGGGCCGTTCGCAAGGGCTACGGGGTGGAACGAGACCTGGAGCGAACCGAGGCGCGCGGCTGTCTTGCGGACGCCGATCCGGAGTACGTGAGCGAACGGGCCATCCGGCGCGGCAAGCCCCAGATCGGGACCCTGGGCTCGGGCAACCACTACCTGGAGATCCAGGTGCTCCACGCTCGGGGCGTTCACGACGAGGCTCTGGCCCGGCGCTTCGGGCTGTGTGAGCCGGAGCAGGTGGTGGTGATGTTCCACTGCGGGAGCCGGGGCTTTGGCCACCAGGTGGCGACCGACTACCTGCACACCTTCCTGCGCGCCATGCCCGAGAAGTTCGGCCTTCCCGTCGTGGACCGCGAGCTGGCGTGTGCGCCGTTCCGGTCCGAGGAGGGCCGCGCCTACTACGCCGCCATGTGCTGCGCCGCCAACATGTCCTTCGCCAACCGGCAGGTGATCCTGCATCAGATCCGCGAGGCTTTCTCCGACGTCTTCGGTCGGGATCCCGAGGCCCTGGGCATCGAGACGGTCTACGACGTCTCCCACAACACGGCCAAGCTGGAGCGCCATCGGGTCGCCGGCGAGGAACGCACGCTGCTGGTGCATCGCAAGGGCGCCACCCGCGCCTTCCCGCCCGGCCACCCGGAGCTCCCGGCCGAGTACCGCGACGTCGGCCAGCCCGTGATCATCGGCGGCAGCATGGAGACGGGCTCCTACCTCCTCGTCGGCGTGTCCAGCGGTGACCGCAGCTTCTTCAGCACCGCCCACGGCAGCGGACGGACCATGAGCCGGCGGCAGGCGCGCAAGCGGGTGAGCGGCCGCGCGCTGCAGGAGCGGATGGCGAAGCACGGGATCGTGGTCCGCGCGGCATCGCTGCGCGGGCTCGCCGAGGAGGCCGGGTTCGCCTACAAGGACGTGGAAGAAGTGGCGGCGGCCGCCGAAGCCGCCGGCATCTCGCGGCGCGTCGCCCACCTGGTGCCCGTCGGGAACGTGAAGGGGTGAGCGCGGGCAGCTTCCGCTTCGTCGAGGGTGCGCCCGGAGACCTGTCGTTCCTGGCCCGGGGTCCCACGGCCGAGGCAGCCTTGGCGGCCGCGGGGGAAGCCCTGCTGGCCGCCACCCTGGAGGACCCGGCCGCCCTCGAAGCGCGGGAGACGCGGCGGCTTCGCCTGGCGGAGACCGAAGCCGACCTGCTGCTGCTGCGCTTCCTGAACGAGCTGATCTACCTGCGCGACGCCGAGCAGCTGCTCCTTCGCCCGACGATCCTGCGCGTGACCCGAGACGGGGCGCTGCGCCTCGACGCCCGGCTCGAGGGAGAGCGGGTGGATCCGGCTCGCCACACGCTGCTCTCCGACGTCAAGGCGGCTACGGCTCATGGGCTGGTGCTGCGCGAGACGCCCGACGGCTGGGAGGCCCGCGCGACCCTGGACGTGTGAGCCGCTGTTCCCCGCTCAGTCCTCGTGCACGAGGGGCACGAACGCCACGGGCAGGACCTCGCGCTCGCGCGTCGCTCCGTCGGCATTCTTCTCGATCACCATCAGCGACTGTGCCTGCCAGGGCCGGCCCAGGGGCAGCACCAGGCGGCCGCCCGGCGCCAGCTGCTCCAGCAGCGGCGGCGGCACCTCGCGGGCCGCGGCCGTGACCAGGATGGCCTGGTACGGCGCGTGCTCGGGCCAGCCGGCCCAGCCGTCGCCCGAGCGGATCTCCACGTTGCGGTAGCCCAGGCGTTCCAGGCGCTCGCGCGCCGCCTGCGCCAGCTCCTCGAGGCACTCCACGCTGTAGACCCGGCCCGCCAGCTCGGCCAGCATGGCGGCCTGGTAGCCGCAGCCGGTGCCGATCTCGAGCACCGTGTCCTCGGGCCCCAGCTCCGCCAGCTCGGTCATCAGCGCCACGATGTAGGGCTGGGAGATGGTCTGCCCGCGGCCGATGGGAAGGGCGGTGTTCAGATACGCGTTGCCGGCGTCGACCTCGGGCACGAAGCGGTGGCGCGGCACCTTGCCCAGAGCCGCGAGCACGCGCTTGCCCAGCCGCTCGCGGCCGGTGGCCGGGGCGGTGAAGCGCATCATCTCGACCACGGCGGCCACCATGCCGCGGCGTTCGTTCTCGCGCTCGGCGGGCAGCGCCTCGTGCGGCATCACGGTGGGGTTTGTAGCAGAGCCGGCGCGCTGCGCGTCAGGCGGCGGTGGCCGGAAGCGCCTTCCGGTGGGAGAGCGCGGTTGCGCTCATGTGCAGCGCCTTCCGCAGCAGCCAGGCTTGTTGTCGCGACGCGATCGGCGCCGCCGACCACGCCTGCCGCCAGTGGCGCAGTGCCTCCGCGTGATCGCCGGCCTCGAGCTGCGCGTTCAGGCCCACCTGGTGCGCTTGACAGCGCAACAGCCGCAGCTCTCGTGCCGAACGGCGATCGAGGGTCGGTCCGAAGCTCTGCTCGAAGCGCTCGACGATCCGCAGCAGCCCGCCGCTGCGGCGCAGGTGCTGCCGGCCCAGGTTGTCGTCCCCGTGCTCCACCTTGGTGATGAGCACCTGGTCGACGAAGCCCAGGGTCC
>JAFDET010000102.1 GCA_019310195.1 Deltaproteobacteria bacterium | reverse complement strand
GGGTGCGGTAGGCGTTGGCGTAGTGCTCCTCGAGGAATCGCTCCTCGCGCAGGATCAGCGCGTGGAGGAGCCCGGCGATGAGGACGGCCAGCAGCCCGAAGAGCGTACGGCCCTGGATGGCGAAGGACCCAAGAACGAGCAGGTCGAGCGCCAGGTAGATCGGGTTGCGGGACCAAGCGAAGATCCCCGTCGTGACCAGCGCGCCCGCTTTCTCGCGGTACGCCAAGGCCGACGAGCATCAGCGCCGCACCCAGCCCCTGGAGCGGCAGGGCCCGAACCAGGATGCCGTGCAGACAGGCCGGCGTCGCGTGTGTGTCGAGCCCGGCGGCGAAGGCGAAGGCCTCCCAGAACCAGACTCCGAAGACCAGCAGGATGGCCAGGTCGTTCAGGCCCTGGAGCACCGAACGCTCCGGGTCGATGACCAGTAGCCGCACTCCACGCCGCCTCAGCGACACCGCGCGCCCGACCCCGGCCACGGCCAGACCCGCCAGGATGGCCAGCAGGAATACGTCGAAGAACCCCACCCGCTCCCTAGACCTGCAGCCGCACGTCGGTTACGCCGTGCAGGAAGGTGCGTGTGATGGCGGGCAGGCGGACGCGACTGCGCGGGAAGCCCAGCCTGGCCAGCCCCGCTGCCAGCCAGAGCACCGCGCCCACCCACCAGTCGGTGCGGAACACGACGCGGGGCGGCATGCGCTGGTAGCGCTCCACCTCCGCCACCTCGGGGAAGCGCTCGGCCTGCACGGCGGCGCAGGCGGCATCCAGGGCGTCCGGCGCCGCGCCCGCCTCGAGCACGGGCACCAGGTGGTTGGCCGCCACCAGCGCATCGCGCAGCGCGATGTTGAGCCCTTGCCCGCCGACGGGCGACATGGGATGGCAGGCGTCGCCGATCAGCAGCACGCCCGGTGCGGTCCAGCGCTCGAGCAGGTAGCAGACCACGTCCAGCACGAAGGGGCTCTCCAGCGCGTCGCGATGCCGGATCAAGTGCGCACCGATCTCGGGCCCGGTTTGCACGGCGATGTCGGCGAGCCAGGCGTCGGTGCCGCGCTCGCGCAGATCGCCGTAGCTCCCCTTGCGGATGAGCCAGGCCACTTGGAGCCGCTCGTCGAAGGTCGGGAATGCCAGGCAGAGCTGCCCCGGGCGCAGGAAGGCCTGCACCGCGCCGCCGGGCTCGATCTGCGGCGGCAGGGGCACCTTGAACCAGATCACGTCGAACGACTCCGGATTGCGCGGCTCGTCGAGCCCGGCGCGGCGGCGCACGACGGAGCCGCGGCCGTCGCAGCCCACCACCAGGTCGGCGCGGATCTCTTCCGGGGCATCCCCCCGCAGCCGTACGCCCACGCTGCGCCCACCCTCCTCGATCAGATCCGCCACCGAGCCGCCGCGCACGAAGCGGAAGCTCTCGCAGGCCGCGCCCTGGGCCACCAGCATCTCCAGCATGCGGGGCTGCGAGACCATGCGCGGCGTGTCTTCCATGAAGTCCGGAAACGCAAAGCGCTGCACGAAGCGCCCGTGCACGTGGAAGTCGATGGCCTGGGGCCGCGCCTGGGGCAGCGCGTCGAACGCCGGGCCCAGGCCCATCTGGCGTAGGGCGTCGATGCCCGAGGGCATCAGGATCTCGCCCCGGAACTCCCGCGCGAAGTCCGTCTGCCGCTCGATCAGCGTCACGCGGAAGTCGCGCCGCGCCAGCAGGTAGGCCAGTGCCGCACCGGCAGGTCCGGCTCCGGCGACGACCACGTGGGGGCGCGCGCCCATGGCGCTCCTAGTAGGCCCCCTGCTGCTCGAAGATGCGACGGGGGGTGTTCACGGTCATGGCCAGGATGGCGTCGTCGCCCACGCCCTCCTGGCGCAGTGCGGGGATCACGTCGTCGGGCACGTGGCGGAAGTTCCACTGGGGCAGCAGCGCGCCGGCGCGGCCGCCGGGAAACCAGTCCAGGTGACAGCAGGCGTCGTGGGAGAGGACCATGCGATCGGCGTAGCCACGCTCGCACAGGCGCGCCACCACGGACACGCGCTGCTCCATGGGCAGCATCTGGTTCAGGCCGAAGCGGTCCATCCCGATCGTGCAGCCCGAGGCCAGGATCGCCTCCAGGTAGTCCAGGTCCGCGGTGTCGCCGCAGTGGCCGATCACGATGCGCGAGAGGTCCACACCCTCCTTCTCGAACACCTCGAGCTGGGCCAGGCCGGTGCGCTCCTCACACGACGTGTGGGTGGACATCGGCACCCCGCTGCGGCGGTGCAGGCGCGCCGCCACCTGGAGCAGCTTCTCGTTGAGCGGCGTGACGCCCAGGTGATCGGTGGCGCACTTGATGATGCCCGCCTTGACGTCGGTGCCCTGGATCCCATCGGTGATGTCGCGGATCAACCAGTCCACCAGCTGATCCGCGCTCCAGCCCACCATCCAGGGCTCTTCGTTCCAGTAGAGCCCCGTGGCGGCGACCACGTTGACGCCCGAGCGCCGGGCCACTTCGCGGATCACGTGGATGTCCCGGCCCATGTTCACACCGGTCAGGTCCACGATGGAGCGAACGCCGCGCTCCCGAGCCGACTTCAGCTCGCCGGTGGCGAACTCGATGTGGGCGTCGATGTCGACCCAGTCGTCGAAGGCCACCCGCATCGACCAGTTGGCGATGAGGATGTGCTCGTGCATGAGCGTGAAGCCGAGCTCTGTGGTGTCGAGCGGGCCCAGGACCCCGTTGATGGTCGCCATGAACGGAGTCTACCAAGGCGGCCCACCCAAGCGAAGCCGGGCGAAGCTAGGCGAAGGCGGGCGCCACCTTCTCGATGAAGCGGCGCTGGGAGGCCAGGGTCTGCTCGTGGGAGAGGCTCCCGAAGTTCTGCCAGGCGATCAGGGAGTCCAGGCCGTAGCGCTCCTGGTGCTCCTGGAGCTTGTCGCGGCAGAAGGCCTCGTCGCCGACGATGGTGCACTCGTCGAACAGGAACTTCAGGAAGCCCTCGCGGTCCTCGTCCGGGTTCAGCGCGTCCTCGCCCCAGATCCGGTAGAAGGAGTAGTTCTCGGGCAACGGCCCGTCGGGTCCCCCCGGCGAGCCCACGCGCGCCAGCGCGCGGTAGTACCAGAGCAAGGCCGGGCCGGCCTCCTCCCGCGCCTTCTCCATGCTCTCGCCCACGTAGACCTGGCGCAGGGTGGGAAGGCGGGTCGCCGCCAGGTCCACGCCCGCCGCTTCGGCCCGGGGCCGGTAGCGCGCGCGGTTCTCCTCGATGCGCGAGACGGGTGAGAACTGGTCGGTCAACACCGGGTAGGCGTTCTCCGCCGCCCAGTCGAGGGTCTCCGGCGAGAGCGCCGCGATGTACACGGGAGGATGCGGACGCTGCACCGGCGTGGGCAGCACCTCCAGCTCGGGGAAGCGGAAGAATTCGCCGTCGTGGGAGAAGCGCTCACCGCTCCAGGCGCGCTGGATCACCTGGAGCTGCTCTCGGAAGATCAAGTGACTCTTGGTGATGTCCACGCCGAAGCCCGTGAACTCGTGCCCCTGATAGCCGCGCCCCGCCCCCCAGTCGATGCGACCGCCGGAGAGCTGGTCCAGCATGGCGATCTCCTCGGCCACGCGAATCGGATGGAAGAAGGGCACGATGGTCACCGCCGTGCCGATCCGGATCTTCGTCGTACACGCCGCCAGATGGGCGGCGGTCAGGTGGATGGAGGGGCCGATCCCGTAGCGGGAGAAGTGGTGCTCGGCGAGCCAGACGGCGTCGTAGCCCTGCTCCTCGGCCAAGGTGAGCTGCGCCGTCTCGTTGCGAAAGACGTCGTCTTGTCCGCGGCCCTCGGGCCACTGCATCAGGCTGAAGACGCCGAACTTCATATGCACCCCTCGTGCTCGTGCCCGCGAACCAGCAGGTAGGGTCGCATACCCGCGACGGGTTCGGCGCCCGGCAGGAAACGGCACGCGGCGCTGGCGTAGTGGGCCGAGATCGCCCGCCGGAAGCCTCGGGTGCGGTTGCGACCGGATCCGTGAATCAGCAGCGGGTGGAAGAAGACCGTGTCGCCGGGCTCCATCTCCAGGTGCACGCGTTCGCTGTCGGCGTCCACCCCCTCGGCCCCGAAGTAGCCCAGGTTGAGCCACTCCCAGTCCGGGTTCTCGTGCTTCCGCAGGTCTCCCTGGTGGGTGCCGGGCACGACGACCAGACAGCCGTTCTCGCGGGTGCAGGGCTCCAAGGCGGTCCAGCTGGCCACGATCCGGTCCGCGGGCCGGAACGGGAAGTAGAGCAGGTCCTGGTGCAGCGGGTGGCGCCCATCCACGTCGGGCGGCTTGTTGATCAGCATGGTGTGGATCGTCTTGATGTCCGGCCCGATGAAGCCCTCCACCTGATCCAGCAGCTTCTCGCTGCAGGCGTACTCGCCGTAGAGGACCGGGTCCTCGTGGTAGTCCTGCACCTTGGCGATGGCCTCGGGCGCACTGCCCGGTCGGACCGCGCCTTTGGCCACCATGATGTCCTTCATCACCAGCATGGCGGGGGCCGGCTCGACGCGGCCCTCGACGATGGCCAGGAAGCGCTCGTCGAACGCTTTCAGGGCATCGGGCTCGAAGAAGCCCCGCAGCAGCAGGTAGCCGCGCTCGTCGTAGTGGCGACGCTGGTCGGAAGACAGGGGGGCGGCGTTCACGCGGGGACCTCCGGGCGAAAATTATACGATAGGGAATTTCTTGAGTCGATCGGATAAAGTGTCCGTCATGCCGACCCGCACGACCCTGGCCATGGTCCAGACGGCGCCGCGCCGCCTGGAGGCGCGCGACCTGCCCCTGCCCGAGATCGACGCCAACTCCGCCCTGCTGCGCATCGAGGCCTGCGGCATCTGCGGCAGCGACGTGGAGCAGTTCGAGGGCGACCTGCGCACGCCCATGCCGGCGATCCCGGGCCACGAACCCCTGGGCGTGATCGAGCAGATCGGCGACGGCGCCGCGCGCCGCTGGGGCGTGGACGCGGGCGACCGGGTGGCGGTGGAGACCATGCTGTCGTGCCGCTTCTGCCCGGCCTGCCTGGCCGGGGCCTACCACCTGTGCCGCCGGCGGCGGATCTACTCCTACATCGGGCTGGACCAGCCGCCCGGCCTGTGGGGCGCCTACGCCGAGTACATGTTCCTGGACGAGGCCTCCATCGTGCACAAGGTGGATCCGGCACTGCCGGCGGAGATTGCGGTGCTCTTCAACCCGCTGGGCGCCGGCTTTCGCTGGGCGGTGGAGATCCCGCGAACCCGGCCCGGCGACACGGTGCTGATCCTCGGGCCCGGCCAGAGAGGCTTGGCCAGCGTGATCGCCTGCCGCCAGGCCGGCGCCGGCACCGTCATCGTGACGGGTCTGGCCTCGGACGCGCGCAAGCTGGCGCTGGCTCGCGAGTTCGGAGCCGACCACACCATCGACGTGGAGAACCAGGACGCCAAGACGCGGATCCGCGAGCTCACCGACGGCCGCGGCGCCGACGTGGTGGTGGACGTCACCGCCTACGCCACTGCGCCCGTGGCCGCCTCGCTGGACTACGTCGCCATGGGCGGCACAATCGTGCTTGCCGGCGTGAAGGGCTTCAAGCCCATCGACGGCTTCGTGTCCGACAAGATCGTGCTCAAGGAGATCCGCGTGCAGGGCGCCATCGGCGTCACGTCGAGCGGCTACGAGAGCGCGATCCGGCTGATCGAATCGGGCCGCGTGCCCGTCGAGAAGATGCACACCCACGAGTTCCCGCTGCGCCGAGCCGAGGAGGCGATCCGCACCCTGGCCGACGGGGGCTCGATCCACTCCTGCCTCGTGCCCACAAAAGAATAGGATTAGGACTGAACCCATGGATGCCGTTCGCCGCTGGATCGAAGAGTCGCCCTACACCGCCGCCCTGGGCGTGCAGCTGAGCGAGCTGTCGGAGGAGAACGCGCAGCTCGCCCTGCCCTACGCCGACCAGAACTCGAACCCGGGCAAGGCCCTGCACGGCGGCGTGGCGGCCTCGCTGTCGGCGATCGGAGCCCAGGCGGTGACGCGCGCGGCACTGGGTCCCGACGCCGGGCCGTTCCACACCGCGGCGCTCCAGGTGAACTACTTGTCGGCGGCCATCGGCGAGCCGGTGGTGGCCGAAGCGCGCCTCTTGCGCCGGGGCAAGGCACTCTGCTTCGTGGAGGTGGACGTGGCCACCGCGGCGGGCAAGCCCATCGCCCACGCCACCAGCGCCGTGCGCGCGCGCTTCGGCGCCGACGAGCCCGAGCGCGCCGTGGTGGCGCCGGATCACGGCGAGTCGGACCCCGGCAAGATGGGTCCGCACCTGCCCACGGTCCCGTTCATCGGCGCGCGCGGCATCGCGGCCGAGCACATGACCGGCGGCACATCGCGCATCACCATGCCCGCCTCGGAGGCCAACCGCGACGCGTCCGGCGGTATTCACGAGGGCGCGGTCCTGGCCCTGCTGGACACCGCCGGCGCCATGGCGTCGTGGGCGGAGAGCGGCCACGGCCCCTACCGGGCCTCGACGCCGGCCATGCAGGCCCAGGTCGTGGGCGCGCCGCCGGGCGAGGATCTGGTGGCCTACGGGCGCTGCGTGCAGCGCGACGCCGAGATCTTCTTCAGCCAGGTGGACGTGGCCACCGCCGGCGCGCGTCGCCTGGTGGCCCGGGGCACGGTCCTCTACCGGATCCTCACGTGAGCGACGCCGGCCTGGAAGCGGACGTCCGCCGCATCGCGGACCGCATCCACCGCTGGCGGGACGAGGCCGGGCTCACCCTCCAGGAGCTGGCTCACAAGAGCGGCGTGGCCACCAGCACCATCCAGAAGATCGAGACCGGCCAGATGATCCCCAGCGTCGCGGTGATGCTCAAAGTGGCCAGGGGCCTGGACCGGCGTCCCGCGGATCTGATCCGGGAGGGCAGCGACGACGTGGAGGCCGTGCTGCTGCGGGCGCGCGAGCGCCACCCGGTGGGCGTGGAGGGCAAGCTCGTGGTGGAGCGGCTGTGCGGCGACCTGCCGGATCCCGCCCTCGAGACCTGGCGGGTCACCCTGCACCCCGGCCACTCCAGCGGCCCGGAGATGCACTACGGGGGCGAGAGCATCGTGATCTGCGAGGCCGGCGAGCTGAGCGTGCGCCTGGGCGAGGCCGAGCACGTGCTCCGCCCCGGCGACACCCTGCACTTCAAGGCCCACCTGCCCCACGGCTGGCGCAACGACGGCCGCAAGCCGGCGCGCTTCGTGATCACGGGAACCCTGCCGGCAGCCTTCCGAGCGGCCATGCGCGACCGCTTGACCGCCCCGGCGCGGCGCCGCCGCGCCCGCGCCTAGCCCCGATTCGGCAAGACGTCTCACACCACCGTCCGCGATCGCCTCTAGCAGCGCACGCTGGCCGGAAGAAGAACCGGCCGTCAGCCGATTCGCGTCCCGGCGGCCGAACAGATCGCCGTATGGTTGGGATGGAACGGGATCCCGGCGCCCCTGGGCGTCGGCCGGCACGTGCGCCTCGTAGCCGGCGACTGCTACCGCGTGTAGATCTTCTTGGGATTGACAGAGGAAATAACATAGCTATATTCAACCTGTTCATGCGTAGAGTCAAGCAACAGACGCTTCGATTTCCGTCGGGCTGGGGAGGGCGCCGCGAAGGCGCCGGACGCAGGCCGAGCCCGGACTCGGGCATGCCCCACCTCTCCCGCGAGCGCTTCGCTTCCCGCCACCCCTGCCACGTGTCGGTGCGCTTCGTGCGTGAGTTCGAGCGTTCCCTTCGGCAGATCCGCAGCCGCCCGGGCTGCCGCGTGGTCCAGTACTCGATCCAGGGCAACCACGTGCACATGCTGGTGGAAGCGGCGGGGCCGGACGCCCTGGGGCGCGGGATGAAGTCCGTGGGGGCGCGGCTGGCGCGGGCGGTGAACCGGATGTTCGGGCGGCGGGGGCCGGTGCTGGCGGATCGGTATCACCTGCGGGCGTTGAGGACGCCTCGGGAGGTGCGGAACGCGCTGGCGTATGTGCTGCTCAATGCCCGGCGGCATGCGCGGGGGGCGGGGAAGAGGGTTGGGAAGGTGGTGAGGGTCGATCCAGCCTCGTCCGGGCGCTGGTTCGAGGGATGGAGAACGAAGATCGGGCCCGCGGGCGATGCGCCGGCCGTCGCTCGGGCGCACACCTGGCTCGTCCGGAAGGGCTGGCGGCGACATGGGCTGATCGATCTGGACGAGGTACCAGCCCGGGCCTGAGCGGCCGACGGCCGGCGCCCCACGATGACGGCGATCACCGAGACGCAGTGGCCGGGCCGACGGTCCACTCGTCCATCCCAACCGGACCCATCCCACGCGCCGGCACGGGCGCCACGGTGCGAGAGCATGGCCCGGAATCGCGTGTTTCCTTGGTTTGACGAAGGTGGCTCTCTGTGCGGGAAGCTGCGGTTGCGCTTCCTTCGCTACAGCCGGCGAGGCCGCCATGCGTTCCGAGTCTGCTCCTCGGTTCCGGATGCCGGATCAGGCCTAGCCTTATCGATTCCAGCGCGCTACCGAAGCATCCCCATGGCAGGCAAGAAGAAGAAGAGCAAGAAGAAGAAGGCCAAGCGCCCGGACAAGTACGATCTCTACCAGCGCAGCGTGCAGGAGCCCGAGGCCGACGTGGCGCTGCTGAAGCGCCTCTTCAAGAGCCGCTTCGGGAAGCCGGCGCGGCGCCTGCGCGAGGACTTCGGCGGCACCGCCCTCTTGGCCTGCGAGTGGGCCAAGGAGCACCGCGACAACCGCGCCTGGGCCATCGATCTGGACCCCGAGCCCCTGGCCTGGGGCGAGAAGCACAACCGGGCCGCGCTTCCCGAGGACGCCCGCGAGCGGGTGAGCCTGATAAAGGGCAACGTGCTCACCACGCGCACGCCGCCCGCGGACATCACCGTCGCCTTCAACTTCTCCTACTTCCTGTTCAAGACGCGCGCGGAGCTGCTGTCCTACTTCCGCAAGGCCCGCACCACCCTGGCCCGCCAAGGACTCCTCGTCCTCGACGCCTACGGCGGGGCCGACGCCCAGCGGCGCCAGAAGGAGATCCGCGAGCACGGCGACTTCGACTACGTGTGGGATCAGGACGTCTTCGACCCCATCACCCACGACGTGGTCAACTACATCCACTTCGAGCTGCCCCGGGGCCGGAGCCTGCGCCGTGCCTTCAGCTACCACTGGCGGCTGTGGAGCCTGCCCGAAATCAAGGAGCTGCTGGGCGAGGCGGGCTTCAAGGACGTGGCGGTCTACTGGGAGGGCACCGACCCCAAGAACGACGAGGGGAACGGCATCTTCACGCGCCGCAACCACGCGCCCGACGACCCGGCCTGGATCGCGTACGTGGTGGGCACGCGCTGACGCGGTCCGCGGGCGCGCAGGCCCGCGTTGCGCTCGATCAATGTGGGCCACACCTCTGCCGCGTCGCGCTCGAAGATCCACTCGGCGGCGCCGCGATCGATGTACCAGTCGCCGCGCGTCACCTCGTCGTCCAGCTGGCGCGGCGCCCAGCCCGCGTAGCCCACGTAGGCGCGGATCCCCGACGACGGCGTGCCGGCCTCCAGGGCGGCGCGCAGCGCGGCGAGGCTGGTGGTGGCGTGGATGCCGTCCACCACTCCCTTCGACTCGCCCGACGGCGGCGCAGCGCGCAGCAGGATCCAGAGCGTGTCGCGCCCCACCGGCCCGCCCACCCAGGCCACGTCGCTGCGCCCCACCAGGGCCTTCTCGTGGGGCAGCAGGCGGGTCAGGGGAATGTTGCTGGGCCGGTTGATCACCAGGCCCAGGGCGCCCTCGGCCGAGTACTCCAGCAGCAGCACCGCGCTCTGGCTGAAGATGGGCCCGTACACCTTGGGGCTGGCCACCAGGATCCGGCCCGGCGCCAGATGCCGCGCCCGCGTGCGCGGCGCGAAGTCCGGCACCGCAGCCGGAACGGCGTGTCCCGCCAGCAGGGCTCCGAGCAGCGCAACGGCGACGGGTCCCATGCGTGCAGCCTAGCACCGGGCCCGCCCCGTCCTGGGGTAGACTCGTCTCCGGAGGAGACCCCCGTGAGTGCAGCCCCCAGCCTGTCCGAGCCCCACAGCGACGTCGCATCCATCCCCGCGCGGGTGGAGCGCCTGCGCAGCGCCTTCGACGCCGGCCGCACGCGCCCCCTGGAGTGGCGCCGCGAGCAGCTCCAGGGCATCCGCGCCCTGGTGCGCGAGAACGTGGACGTGCTGGAGGCCGCGTTGAAGGCGGACCTGGGCAAGCCCAACCTGGAGGGCTTCCTGGCCGACCTGGGCGCCGTGAAGGCGGAGACCGACGGCGCGCTCAAGAACCTGAAGCGCTGGACTCGGCCCCAGCGGGTCGCCTCGCCGATGAACGTGCGCCCCGCGCGCTCGCGCATCGTGCGCGAGCCCCTGGGCGTGGCGCTGATCATCGCGCCCTGGAACTACCCGGTGCAGCTGCTGCTCTCGCCGCTGGTGGGGGCGGTGGCGGCGGGCAACGCGGTGATGCTCAAGCCCTCGGAGGTGAGCGCGCACACGTCGGCGGAGCTGGCGCGCCTGGCGCCTCGCTACCTGGACCCCGAGGCCATCGACCTGGTGGAAGGCGGCGTGGACGAGACCTCGGCGCTGCTGGCCGAGCGCTTCGACCACATCTTCTACACCGGCAACGGGCGCGTGGCCCAAGTGGTGATGCAGGCTGCGGCGAAGCACCTGACGCCGGTGACCCTGGAGCTGGGCGGCAAGAGCCCGTGCCTGGTGGATGCCGACGTGGACATGGAGACCACCGCGCGGCGCATCGCCTGGGGCAAGTTCCTGAACGCCGGCCAGACCTGCGTCGCGCCGGACTACGTACTGGTGCACCGATCCCGGGAAGACGAGTTGGTGGAGGCCCTGAGCCGGGCGGTGGAGGGCTTCTACGGCGCCGATCCCAAGCAGAGCGCCGACTACGCCCGCATCATCAACCGCAAGCATCACGCCCGGCTGGCGGGCCTGCTGAAGGACGCCGACGTGGCCTTCGGCGGGAAGCTGGACGAGGAGCAGTGCTACATCTCGCCCACGGTGCTGCGCAACGTGGCCCCCGACGCGCCGGCGATGGACGACGAGATCTTCGGCCCCATCCTCCCGGTGCTGCCGGTGGACGACATGGACGAGGCCATCGCCTTCGTGAACCGCCGCGAGAAGCCGCTGGCGCTCTACATCTTCACCAAGGACGAGGAGCACGAGGAGGCGGTGGTCCGGGGCACCAGCTCCGGCGGCGTCTGCGTGAACGGCATCCTCTGGCACCTGGCCAACCCGGAGCTGCCCTTCGGAGGCGTGGGCCCCAGCGGCACCGGCGCCTACCACGGTCGCGCGTCCTTCGAGACCTTCAGCCACCGCAAGTCCGTGCTCACCAAGGGCTGGCGTTTCGACGCGAAGCCCATGTACCCGCCCTACGGAAGGATCAAGACGCGCCTCATCAAGAAGCTGCTGGGCTGAGGACAGCGACCATGGCGACCGAGTGTGACTTTGACCTGTTCGTAATCGGCGCCGGCTCGGCCGGCGTGCGGGCCGCGCGCATGGCGGCCGCGACCGGCGCCCGGGTGGCCGTCGCCGAGGAGCGCGACATGGGCGGCACCTGCGTCAACGTGGGCTGCATCCCCAAGAAGCTCTTCGTGTACGCGGCCCACGTGGCCGACGAGGCCGCCGACGCCGCCGGCTTCGGCTGGGACGTGCACGCCAAGGGCTTCGACTGGCAGACGCTGCTCTCCAACAAGAACCAGGAGATCGCGCGCCTGAACGGCGTCTACACCGACCTGCTGGAGCAAGCGGGCGTCCGCCTGATCGAGGGCCGGGCGCGCTTCGAAGATGCCCACACGCTGACCGTGGGCGGCCGGAGCTACACGGCCGAGCACGTCCTGGTGGCGACCGGAGGCTGGCCCTTCCTGCCGGACGTGCCGGGCATTGGGCATGCCATCACCTCGAACGAGGCCTTCCACCTGGAGACGCTGCCGAACCGCGTGATCGTGGTGGGCGGCGGCTATATCGCCGTCGAGTTCGCCGGGATCTTCCGGGGCATGGGCGCCGAGGTGACGCAGCTCTACCGCGGTCCGCTCTTCCTGCGCGGCTTCGACGACGACTGCCGGCAGTTCATCGCCGACGCCATGCGCGGACATGGCATCGACCTGCGCTTCGACGTCAACGTGGCGTCCATCGAGAAGACGCCGGCCGGAGTGCTCGCCGTGCTCAGCGACGGCAAGGTGCTCGAGGCCGACCATATCTTGTACGCCGTCGGGCGCCATCCGCTCACCGCCGACCTGGGACTGGAGGAGGTCGGCGTCGAGCTCGACGAAGACGGCGCGGTGGTGGTGGACGAGTACTCGCGCACCTGCGTGCCAAACATCTTTGCGATCGGCGACGTGACCAACCGCCTCCAGCTCACGCCGGTGGCCATCCACGAGGCCATGGCCCTGGTGAGGACCGTCTTCGGCGGCCAGCCCACCCGCCCCGACCACGAGGACGTGGCGTCGTGCGTCTTCAGCCACCCCCCACTCGGGACCGTGGGCCTGACCGAGGAAGAGGCCCGCCAGCGCTACGGCGAAGTCGACGTCTACCGCTCGATCTTCCGCCCCCTGAAGCACACCTTGACCGGGCGCGACGAGAAGACGCTGATGAAGCTGCTGGTGGAGCCGAAGAGCGACCGCGTGGTCGGCGTGCACGTGGTGGGCCACGAGGCGGGCGAGATCGTGCAGGGATTCGCGGTTGCCGTGAAGTGCGGCGCCACCAAGGCCCAGTTCGACGCCACCATCGGCATCCACCCCACCAGCGCCGAGGAGCTGGTGACCCTGCGCGAGAAGGTCTCCTAGCGCGAGGCGTCCAGGACGACCCGCTCGCCGGCGCTGCTCATGGGGGTCCTCCGACGCGGTTTCAGCCGCGGACGACCATCGTACCCGACTCTCCCTCGGTCACCTCGCCGATGACGGCAGCCGCCGGGGTGCCGCGGGAGCCTAGCTCTGAGAGCAGGCGCGTCTCGCCCTCGGGCGGCACGGCCAGGAGCAGGCCGCCGGAGGTCTGGGCGTCGCAGACCAGCAGCCGCTCCACGTCGCCCAGCGCCGCCGCGAAGCGCGTGCGTTGCGACACGTAGTCCAGGTTGCGCTTGCTGCCGCCGGGCACCAGACCCTCTTCCGCCAGGCCGCGGGCGAAGGGCAGCAGCGGCACGGCTTCGAAGTCCAGGGCGGCGGCCGCGCCGGAGCCCAGCAGCAGGTGATGCAGGTGGCCCAGCAGCCCGAAGCCGGTCACGTCGGTGGCCGCGCGGGCCCCGGCGGCCAGCGCGGCATCCTTGGCGTCGCGGTTGAGGGTCGTCATCACCTCGATCGCCAGCGCGATGTGCTCGTCGCTGAGGCGGCGCTTCTTGATCGCCTGGGCCGCCAGGCCGGTGCCGATGGGCTTGGTGAGGACCAGCTTGTCGCCGGGACGCGCCCCGGTGTGGGTGAGACACTGCTGCGGATCCACGTTGCCGATCACGCACAGGCCGTACTTGAGCTCCGGGTCCAGCACCGTGTGGCCGCCGGCGATGGCGCAGCCCGCCTCGGCCGCCTTGTCGCGCCCGCCGCGGAAGATCCGCGTCAGGATCTCGAGAGACAGCTTGTCGTCGGGGTAGCCGCAGACCGCCAGCGCCACCTGGGGCTCGCCCCCCATGGCGTAGACGTCGGAGAGCGCGTTGGCCGCCGAGATGGCGCCGTAGGCCTCGGGCTCGTCGACGATGGGCGTGATGAAGTCCACGGTGAAGGCGAGGGGCGAGCCGGACTCCGGGCGCACCAGTGCCGCGTCCTCGAGCGGCCCCACGTCGGGGTCCACCCAGGAATGGGCGAACGGCTCGATCTCCCTCAGGACCTGAACCAGGTCCTCAGCGCCCAGCTTGCGGGCTCAACCGCCGGCAGGGACGAGTTCCGTCAAGCGGATCTCGGCCATGGCTTCTCCTCTTCGCCCGGTCGGCGTCAATGGGACACCGTCGGCCCGGGCAGCCGTCGGAAGTGGAAGCGCGCCGGGACCTTCTCCACGGCGACACCGTCCACCTCCGCATACGGGTAGATGAAGTAGTTGAGCGGCTCTCCCGCCTGGGGGGGCGAAAGCACCAGGTCCCGGCCCACGCTGAAGCGGATCCGGTCGCTGGGGAGCGCTCCGTAGTAGTCGTCGATGCGCTGCGACTTCCAGGCCTCGCTGGCGTCGAGCGGCCACCAGCCCGCATCGGGAAGCCAGGCTTCCGACCCGCAGTGGTACCCGGGAATCTCGCCCTCGACCTGCTGCGCCGGGATCGGAAAGCCGATCAGGAAGCGCGCCGGAATCCCCCGGCTGCGCGCCATTCCGATGAAGACCGAGTGGAAGTCGGTGCAGTTTCCGTAGCGCGAGGCGCAGGCCCAGATCGCGTCGCCCTGCCCCCAGCCGTCGCCGTGCTTCGAGTACTTCATGTTGGCCGTCACGTAATCGTAGAAGCTTCGGACCTTCTCCGCGCTGCCGGCCGTTCCGCGGCTCTCCTGCTCGCCCAGGGCCTCGATCACACCGTCCAGGGGAATCCGGCTCGCCGCCGCCGAGTAGCGGGTGGGGTCGAGCGGCGTCCCGGGATGCGCGTCCTCAGGCGAAACGGCGCGGGACGGCGCGCGCCGGACGAGCGAGCGCACCCGCAGCTCGCCGGCGGTCGCGCCTGGCCACGTCAGGTGCACGATGCGATTGCCGTTGGCGTCCCGAGCGATCTGGTGGGGCACGGGCGCATCCACCTGGAGCTGCTGGACGCGCTGGGCCGGCCCGTTCACGGGAGCCGGGACCCAGAGCCGGACCTCCTGCCCGGGGCCCGCTTCGATCGACGCGAGATCGACCCGGTACTCGAACGCGTAGAGCGCAGAGTCGGTCCAGGGGTCGAAGGCGGCAGCGGGCGCGGCGAGAGCCAGCGCCGCCGCAGCCAGGAGCGCGCTAGAGCGCGGCCAGCGCGGCCAGGAGCGTCGCGTTCGGCGGGATGTCGTCGATTCGCTCGGCGCGGTGCAGCCAGCGCACGACACCTTGGGAGTCCACGATCGCCTCGCCGCCCAAGCGCTTGACGTCGCTGCGCGGGTTGATCGAGGCCATGAGGTCGGCCCCGGCGATGTCGCGGAAGGCGCCCAGCGGATTCTCCAGGACCGGCCGCAGCATGAGTCCCAGCCAGCCCTCGCGGCCCAGGCCGAATGCATCGTAGACGCGATGCTCCGGGTCGCCGAGGAGCGGAAAGCCGAGGCCCAGACGCTCGGCCAGCGCCGACGCCTCCTCCCCCGTTCCCATTCCGATCGCCACCAGCTTCGCATCGCGGCTCTCGAACTCCTCCAGATCGCGTTGCACCTGGACCAGGTGCCGCCGGCACCAGGGTCAGCCGAAGTGGCGCAGGAAGAGGGCCACCAGCGGGCCCTCCTTCCAGAGCTCCGACAGGCGCACCGGGTCCTCTCCCTTCCCGTTCGCGTGCGCCATGGGGCGCGACGATAGCCCAGGTGGCCCGGCACAGGATCGCGGGGCCGTCGAGGACTTGCCGTAGACTCGGGCCATGCCGCTTCCGTCGCGTCCGCATCTGCTGGGAATCGACGACGGCCCGTTCGAGAAGCGCACCAGCCGCGACACGCCGATCGTGGGAGTGCTGATGGAGGGGCACGACGTGGTGGAAGCCGTCGCCACCACGGCATTTCCCATCGACGGGGACGGCGTCACCGACTTCCTGACCGCGTGGATCGAAGGGCTGCGCTTTCGCCCCTCGCTGCAGGGCGTGGTGCTGGGTGGCATCACCCTGGCGGGGCTGGCGGTGGTGGACGTCGCCGGGCTGTCCGCGCGCCTGGGCGTTCCCGTGGTGGCGGTGAACCGGCGCAAGCCCCGGGACGAGCGCCTGCTCGCGGCCCTGGACGCCGCCGGCCTGGGCGAACGCCGCGCCCTGGTGGAACGGGCGCCCGCGGCCCACGCCGTGGGCGATCGCCTCTACGCCGCCGCCGCCGGGCTCGACCCCGAAGAGACGATCGCGCTGGTTCGGGTCAGTCGCGGCAAGTCGGAGCTGCCCGAGCCTCTGCGCCTGGCCCACCTGATCGCCGCCGCCATCGCCCGCGGCGAATCCCGCGGCCGCCCCTGAGAAACTAAAGGGACAGTCCCGTTAGTTGACGAACCAGGAAGACGGTGCCGCGTGTCTTGGTCTGCTCGTCAACTAACGGGACTGTCCCTTTAGTTTCTTAGTTTGCGCCAGGCGCCGCGGAGGCGGCGGATGGGGGGCCAGCTGCGCAGGCGCTGCCAGGCCGGCCGCAGCGGGCCGAGGGACAGGAAGAGGAGCCGGCGCGCGTGCAGCCACGCCCAGTAGCGGCGGATCTCCCCGTCGCTCCACACCCGCGCCGGCGGCGGCGGCCGCGAGGCGTCGATGCTGTCGAAACGCGCCAGGCTGCGCTTCCACTCCGGGTGCCAGGGGTTCTCCTCGTGCCAGACGCGCGGGTGGCCCACGAAGTGGCGCCCGATGGTGCGAAACTCGTGCTTGGGCACGAAGAAGTGGCGCGCCGGAACGTGGCGCAGCGCGGCGTAGAAGTCCGGCACCCGCCGCCAGCGTTCGTAGAAGTAGAGGTTGAGCACGCCCTGGTCGGCGTTGGCGTGCAGGCCCTCGTAGCGCAGGTAGAGCTGCTGCAGCTCCGCCAGCGTGTCGTCGCGGATCACGTCGGTGCCGAACGCCATCAGCCCGGTGTTGAAGGCCTCGCGGCGCAGGTCGTAGCGCTGCCGCAGCTCGTCCTGCCGCTCGGCCGTGCCTTCGGCCGGGTTGCGGAACTGCCAGGCCAGGTCCCTCCGATCGCTGATCGCCGAGAAGCCGCCCGGACGGGTCAGCCGATCCAGCGAGGCCCAGAACATCATGTCCCCGTCCAGGTAGAGCACGCGGTCCCACTCGCGAAACTCCGGCGTGAACAGGAAGAACTTGGAGAGGATGGGGCTCGCGTGATAGCCGCTGGGCGCGCGGTCGTGCCAGGCGTCCACGCCCCGCACCAGGATGCCGCGCTCGCGGAAGGGCTCGAGCTGCTCGTCGGGAACTTCATGCGCCAGCAGCATCAGGTCGCCGCTCCAGCCGGCTTCGAAGTGGACGCTGGCGAAGAGCTGGCGCGCGGCCTCCAGGTAATTCTCGTCGGCGACGGTGACCAGCAGGCGCCGCGTCACGGGCCTCCCCCGCCGAGCCGCTCGCGCACCCGCCGCAGCGCGTACCTCACGCGCTTTCCCGCCGGCGTGCTGCGCAATGCCGTAGCGGCGTCGCGGGCCGCAGCCCCGGCGAGCCCCAGGCTGCGCCGGGCGCGCAGCTCCAGCCAGTAACGCTGCACCTCGGCACGGCTCCAGCGAGCCCGAGGCGCCTGGGGCCGGCGCGCGTCGAGCCCCTCGAAGCGGGCCAGGTTCTCGAGCCACGCGGCGTGATAGGGGCTCTCCTCGTCCCACGGCCGGGGCCAGCCGGCGAAGTGCTTGCCGATCATGCGCAGGCGCTCCTCGGGCAGGAAGAAGTGGCGCGCCGAGTGATCGCGGATCGCGGCGTAGAAATCCGGCAGCAGCGTCCAGCGCCCGCGAAAGTAGAGGTTCAGCGCCGGCTGGTCGCCGAAGGGATGGGCCTGGAGGTCCCGGTAGCGCAGGTAGAGCCCGCGCAGGCGCTCGACGCTGTCGTCCCGGATCACGGCGCTCGGGAAGGCCAGCAGGCCGGAGTTGAACGCCGGCCGCTCGAGCCGGTAGCGATCTTCCAGCTCGTGCGCGCGCTGCGGGTCGCGGCCGCGCTCGGCGTACTGGCCCGCCAGGGGCCGCCGCTCGCAGACCGCCGAGAAGCCGGGCACCCGCGACAAGGCATGGATGGACGCCCACAGCATGATGTCCGAATCCAGGAACACCACGTTCTCCCAGCGGCGGAACTCCGTTCCGAACACGTCGAACTTGGACAGGACCGTGGGCGGGTGAAAGACATCGTCGCGATCCACTTCGAGCCACGGCCGGCACTCGCGCACCTGGATCCCGCGCTCGCGAAACGGCTGAAGCTTCGCGTCGGGGACGTCGTGGGCCAGCAGCAGCAGATCCCCGTCCCAGCCCGCATTGAAGTGCGCGCACGCGAAGAGCTGGCGCGCCGGGTCGAGAAAGCGCTCGTCGGCGAGCGTGACGAGGACGTGGCGGGCCATGGGGCTCGGTCACCGAGTGTACCCGGGGGCGGCTCTCGGGGCGACGGTTGGATACCTTCCTCGCCGCCATGGACGCCAACACGCCGGTCATCGTCGGAGTCGGGCAGTGGCTGGGCCGCGAGGAGGATCCGCGGGCCGCCCTGGAGCCCCTGGCCTCCCTGGAGACGGCGGCACGCCTGGCGGCGGACGATGCCGGCGGCGGCGGGCGCCTGCTGGAGCAGATCGACACCTGCGGTCTGGTGGAGATCTTCGGCTGGAAGCCGCAGAACGGCCCGCAGCTCCTGGGCCAGGCCCTGGGCGCCTCGCCGCACCGTCACCTGGAAACGGCAACCGGGGGCGAGACGGGGTTGGTGCTGATCAACCACGTGGCCGAGCAGATCGCCCGTGGCGAGACGCGGGTGGGCCTGGTGGCCGGCGGCAACAACATGCAGACCCTCTTCAACGCGCGCGCCGGCAACGTGTGGCTCAAATGGAACGCCGGCGGCGAGGGCAAGCCGACCCCGCTGGACGAGGCCCGCTGGGGCAGCTCCGAACTGGAACAGGCCTACGGCATGGGAATCCCCCTCCACGTCTACCCCATGTTCGACAACGCCCTGCGCGCCGCCCGCGGCACGGACCCCGAGACCCATCTGCGCGACCTGGGCCGGCTCATGAGCCGCTTCAGCGAGGTGGCGGCCAAGAACCCCTACGCGTGGTTCCCCACCTTCCGCAGCGCCGAAGAGCTGTCCACGGTGACGCCGCAGAACCGCCTGATCGCCTGGCCCTACCCCAAGTACCTGAACGCGGTCATGACCACGGACCAGGCCGCGGCGGTGCTGATCACCTCGGTCGAGGCCGCGCGGGCGCTGGGCATTCCCGAGGAGCGCTGGGTCTGGTGGCGCGGCGGCGCGTGGATCCAGGAGGCCGCCTGGTTCCCCAGCGAGCGGCGCGACTTCCACTCGAGCGAGGGCCTGCGGGCCGCAGTGCAGGGCGCCCTGGCCCAGGCCGGACTCGAGCTCGACGCGCTTGCCCAGCTGGACTTCTACAGCTGCTTCCCCAGCGCGGTGCAGATGGCGTGCGCCATGCTCGACCTGGCCTGGGACGATCCCCGCGGCCTGACGGTGACCGGCGGCCTGCCCTACGCCGGCGGCCCGGCCAACGCGTACACGCTGAACGCGGCGGCGGCCATGGTGGAGCGGCTGCGCCAGCGCCGGGGCGACTCGGGCCTGCTGACGGGCCTGGGCTGGTACTTCACCAAGCACGCGGCCACGGTGCTGGCCTCGGCCCCGGCCGAGCCCGGCGCCGGGGTGCCCGCCCCCGAGCTTGCGCTGCCGCCGCCGGTCCCGGTCTCGGCAGAGGCGGAGGGCCCGGCGCGGGTCGAGACGTACACCGTGCTCTTCGGACGCGACGGAACGCCCAAGCGCGGAATCGTGATCGGTCGCCTGGACGGCGGCGAACGCTTCCTGGCCAACACGCCGGACGATCGCGCCACCCTGGAGTCGCTGGTCGAGCACGAGGGCGTGGGGCTGCCGGGACGCGTGCAGCACGCGAACGACCGCAACGTCTTCACACCGAGCTGAGATCGCCGTAGTGTCGAACGCCGACTGGACCATCGATGTAGGAGAAGCGGACTTCGAGCGCGAGGTGCTCGAGCGCTCCGAGAGCGTACCCGTGGTGGTGGACTTCTGGGCGCCCTGGTGCGGCCCCTGCCGCACCCTCGGGCCGCTGCTGGAACGCCTGGTGCACGAGCACGAGGGAGCCGTCGTGCTGGCCAGGGTCGACGTGGACGCGTCGCCCCGCATCGCCGCCCAGTTCGGCGCCCGCAGCATCCCCATGGTGCTGGGCATCCGCGACCGTGCGATCCGCGGCGAGTTCGTGGGGGCCCAGCCCGAGGCGGCGATACGGCAGTTCCTGGCCGGGATCCTGCCGTCGGAGGCGGACACCCTCGCCGGCGAGGCCGACACGCTGCGGGAGGCCGGAAATGCGGCGGACGCCGAGGCCCGCTACCGCGCCGCGCTGGAAGGCGAAGCACGCCACGGCCGCGCCCTCTATGGGCTGGCCGGCCTGCTGGCGGACCGCGGCGAGACGGCCGAGGCCCTGGATCTGCTGGACCACGTGCTGCCCCACGAAATCGTGGCCGAAGCCGCCGAGCGCCTGGCCACGCGCCTGCGCCTCGAGGGCGAAGGGGGCGGCGACCCCGACGATCTGCGTGCGCGGGTGGAAGCCGACCCCGACGACCTGGCCACGCGCATCGAGCTGGGCCGCGCCCTCGCCTCCGCGGGACGACACGAGGAGGCGCTGGAGAGCTTCCTCGAAGCGATTCGCCGCGACGCGGAGTTCGACGAGGGCGCCGCGCGCCTGGCCATGCTGGATCTCTTCGAGCTGCTGGGCTCCGATGCGGAGCTGACCCAGCGCTTCCGCGGCGAGCTGGCCCGAGCGCTCTTCCGGTGAGCGACCGGCTGGAGCCGCTGCACCGCGCACGCCGTGTGCTGTGCGTGCAGCCCCACTACGACGACAACGACCTGGGCGCCGGAGGCACGCTGGCCGCGCTGGCGGACGCCGGCGCCGAGATCCACTACCTGACGGCGACCGACGACCTGGTGGGTGTCCTGGATCCGGACCTGCCCGACGACGAGGCCACCCGGCGACTGCGCGCCGAGCAACACGAAGCCGGCGCGATCCTCGGCGTCCACGAGCAGCACTGGCTGGGCCTGCCGGACGCCGGGCCCTACGACTACTACACCCTGCGCAACGGCATCGTGGCGGCCATTCGCCGGCTGCGGCCCGCCGTGGTGTTCACGGTGGACCCCTGGCTGCCCTTCGAATCGCACAGCGACCACCTGCGCGTGGGCCGCGCCACCGCCGAGGCCTGCATGCTGCACAAGCACCGGCGGCTGCGCATCGATCCGGAGGTGGACGCGGCCTGGGACGTCGACGGCCCCCACGACGTGACGGCTCTCGCCCTGTACTTCACCACCGCACCCAACGCCTGCTTCGACGTCGGCGCCACCCGCGAGCGCAAGCAACGCGCCATCGGCGCCTATCGCACGCAGCTCACGCCCGAGGAGGTGGCGTTCCTGGGTCGCGGACTCGAGGCCATGGAGCGCCGTTGGGCCGCCGCCGAGCCCTTCAGCCACGGAGAGGCGCTCAAGGTGCTGGCGCCTGGCCTGCTGCACGTGAACCTGCTGCCCGAGCTGCTCTGAGCCAGCCCGCGATCCGCGCCGGGTGCGGCGCTCAGCTCAACCCGAAGAAGCGCGCCGCGTTGCCGCCCAGGATGGCGGCGCGGGCCGCCTCGTCCAGGTCGCCCCGCTCGCGCAGCGGCTTGGAGCTGACCGGGAACTCCGAGTCCCAGTGCGGGTAGTCGCTGGCGTACATGATGAAGTCGGCGCCCAGGTCGGCCACGGTGGCGCCCAGCATCGGCTCACCCGCCTCGCAGGTCACGTGGACCTGACCGCGCTCCAGGTACTCGCGCGGCGGCCGCTTCCAGCCGTCGAGAATCCAGTCGCCGCGCTTCTCCCAGTGCTCGTGCATGCGGTCCAGGAAGTAGGACACCCAGCCGCAGCCCGACTCCAGGAACGCCACGCGCAAGCCCGGGTGCCGCTCGAACACGCCGCCCGAGATCATCGCCGTCATGGCCGTCATCTGGTCGAAGGGGAAGCTGATGCAGTGGACCTGGATGTAGTTGGTGAAGCGGTCCACGCCGATCTTGGGCAGGTGCACCCCCGGCGCGCCGTGCACACCCAGGGGCATGCCCAGGTCGGCCGCGGCGGCGTAGAAGGGATCCAGATCCGGGTGGTCGAGGTTGCGCTCGCGCAGGGCCGGCGGGATGACCGTGCACACGTGACCCGCCGCCCGAGCCTGGGTCATCCGCTCGATGGAGGCGTTCACGTCCTCCAGGGGCACCACTGCCACGGCGAAGAGCCGCTCGGGCGACGTGGCGACCCACTGACTCAGCCAGTCGTTGTAGTAGCCCGCGATCTCGGCGCCGAAGGCCAGGTCGCGGAACGTGGGCACCCCGAGCCCGAAGCTCGGGAAGAGCACCATGCGGTCGATGCCCTCCTTGTCGGCATCCGCGAGCACGCCCTCGGCGTTGCTCGGGTCCGCACCCGGGACGTCGATCACGCCGTGCTGGGGCGGACAACCGGCCCCCGGCCCCTCGGGCTCCGGGTAGCGGCGGCCTTCGACCACGATCCCGGGCTGCTCGCCCCCTTCGATGCGGATCTTGTCGGGCCAGCGCTGCAGCGCCTCGCCGAAGAAGCCGGGGCCTTCCAGTACGTGGGCATCCGCGTCGATCACCTGGCTCATGGAACACTCCTCGCCGCCGCGGACTCTACGCGGAGGCCCGCCGGGTCGCCATCGCCGACGCGCCAGAAGCCGACGCCCACCCGAACGAGCCTCGGGCCCGGAATCCCGTCTGCTATCCTGCGCCGCCATGCCGGCCCCCAAGGAGCGCGATCTCGAGCAGACCCGCAAGGACCTGGAGGCGTGGCTGGCCACGCGCCTGCCCGACGCCACCGAGGTGCGCGTGGGCGAGATCTCCGGGCCCGGCACCACGGGTTTCTCCAGCGACACGCTGATGTTCGACGCCGACTGGCGGACCGGCGGCGTCGAGGTGAACGAGTCACTGGTCGCGCGCGTGCGCCCGTCGGGCATGACGGTCTTCCCCGAGTACGACATCGCACGCCAGTACCGCATCCAGGAGATCCTGGGCGCGAGCGACGTGCCCATGGCACCCATGCACTGGCTCGAGGAGGACGAGCGCTTCCTGGGCGCACCCTTCTACGTGATGGGCCGCGTCGAGGGCCGCATCCCCACCGACAACCCGCCCTACCACACCGGGGGCTGGGTCACGGGGATCGAGCCGGCCGAGCGCGAGGCACTCTGGTGGAGCGCCGTGGACGCCCTGGCCGCCATCCACCGGGTGGACTGGCGCGCCACAAGACTGGACTTCCTGGAGCGGCCGGGCGCCACGCCGCTGGACGCCCATCTGGCGGAGTACGAGCACATGCACCGCTGGGTGGGCGGCCGCCCCAAGCCCCAGGTGGAGCAGGCCCTGCGCTGGCTGCGAGACCAGCAACCCCGGGAGGCCGAGCCCACGGTGCTGGCCTGGGGCGACGCGCGCATCGGCAACATGGTGTTTCGCGACGGCCGTTGCGCGGCTGTACTGGATTGGGAGATGGCCGCCCTGGGCAGCCCGGAGCTGGACGTGGCCTGGTTCCTCTTCCTCGACCGCCACCACAGCGAGGGCGTGGGTGCCGAGCGTCTGGCGGGATTCCCCAGCCGCGAGGCGACCGTTGCGCGCTACGAGGAGAAGAGCGGTTTCTCCGTGCGCCACCTGCACTACTACGAGGTCTTCGCCGCGCTGCGCTTCACCATCATCATGGCCCGGGTGGCGCAGCAGATGACGCACTACGGCGTGCTTCCGTCCGAGTCGAACTTCGAGGTGGACAACCCCTGCTCCCGCCTGCTGGCGACGTTGCTGGAGCTGCCGCCGCCGGGCACAGCGTGAGCCAGGCAATGGGCGCAGGACTCGCTCGCTTCCAGGATCGCATCGCGCTGGTGACTGGCGCGGGATCCGGTATCGGCCGCGCCACCTGTGAACGCATCGCCGCCGAGGGCGGAAGCGTGGCCTGCGCAGACCTGGACGGCTCGGCCGCGGAGGCCGTAGCCCAGGCGCTGCGCGCCGGCGGAAGCCGGGCACTGGGCGTCGCGTGCGATGTGTCCGACGCCGACGCCGTCGAGGGCGCCGTGGCGCGCACGCGCGAGGAGCTGGGCGGGCTGGACGTGCTGGTCAACTCCGCCGGCATCCTCCACTTCACCCACACCCACGAGGAGACACTGGACGCCTGGAACCGCGTACTGGCCGTCAACCTCACCGGCACCTTCCTGGCCTGCCGCGCGGCCCTTCCCCACTTCGTGGAGCAGGGACGCGGCGTCATCGTGAACATGTCGTCCACCGCCGCGCTGAAGGCCCACGCCTGGGCCGCCGCCTACTCCGCCTCCAAGGGCGGCGTGCAGGCGCTGACCTTCGAGCTGGCCGTCGAGTACGGCAAGCAGGGCGTACGCGCCAACTGCGTGTGCGCCGGCGGCATCCAGACCCCCATCCACGAGTCTTTCCAGCTGCCCGAGGGCGCCGACCCCTCGCTGCTGCGCCGCATCATGCCCTTCACCGGCTTCCGCGGACCCGAGGACTGCGCCGCTGTGATCGCATTCCTGGCCTCCGACGACGCGGCCCACGTGAACGGCGAGTTCGTGCGCGTGGACGGCGCCATGTGCGCGTGACACCCGGACGCATCGCGGCGGCCATCGCCGCGACGCTGCTCCTCGCGGTCAGCGGCTGCGCGACGCTCTTCCCGCAGCGCTACGCCCTGGAGATCTCCCACGCGCTGCTGTGGCAAGCCACGCCGCCCACGGCCGCCTCGGGCGAGCTGGTCCTGCTGGGCTCGATCCACGCCGGCAGCGAAGCCCTGGAGCTGGCTCCATCCCTGGATGCCTGGTGGCGCACCACCCACACCCTGGCGGTGGAAGTGGACGTTGCCGGGTTGAGTGATGCCGAGACCGGGGCGGCCATCCTGCGCCGCGGAACCCTGCTGGCCAGCACGCTACCCGAGCAGGTGAGCCCGGACACCTGGCGTGCGCTGGTCGCCTTCGCCCTGGCCCACGAAATGGATCCGATCGCCTTCGCCCACGCACGCCCCTGGATGGCAGCCATGATGGTGGAGGAGATCACGCTCGAGGATGCGGGGATGCGCAACGAGTTCGGCGTGGAGGCTGCGCTGGTCGCGCGGGCCCGCCGCGAAGGGCGGCCGGTCGAGTCGCTGGAAACCCTCGACGAGCAGTTCGAACTGTTCGCACGCCTGCCCGATGCGGTGCAGGAGCAATACCTCGTAGACGCCCTCTCCCCGGACGCGCCCGCGGCCATGCTCAACTTCCTCGCGCTGTGGAAGCGCGGCGATGCGGCGGCCCTGGATGCCCAGATCGCCTCGGACACCCGCCCGGAGATGAAGCCCTTCTACGATGCCGTGTTCTTCCAGCGCAACCGCAGGATGGCCGAGCGGCTGACCGAGTGGGCGCGCGACGGGCAGCCGCGCTTCGTGGTGGTGGGTGCCGGCCACACGGTCGGCGAGGGCTCTCTCCCCGCGCTGCTCGCCGAGGCAGGCTGGTCCGTCGAGCGCATCGAAGGCCCACCGCCGCAGCAGCCGCCTATACTGGCGCCATGAGTGTGGCGCCATGAGTGTGACGCCATGAGCACGGGCCTCAAGATCGCAGCGGGAGTCGTGGGCGGCGTACTCGCCCTGGTGATCGGCGTACTGGCGGCGTCCGAGCTGAGCGAGGTGGTGGTGCTCACCACCACCGACGCCACCGGCGCACCCCAGGAGACGCGCCTGTGGGTGGTGGACGACGCGGGCGCGGTCTGGCTGCGCGGCAGCCCCGGGCGCGGCTGGGTGACCCGGGTGCAGGCGAACCCCGAGGTCGTGCTGAAACGCGGCGACGTGCAGACGCCCTACACCGCCGTGCCCGTGGACACGCCGGAGCAGCGCGAGCGCATCGACCAGCGGATTCGCGAGAAGTACGGGACGACGGACTTGCTGATCGCGATCCTGGAGGGAAGCCCACAGGCCTTCCCTGTGCGCCTGGAGCCGCGCGCGGCCCGCTAGTCCTGGGGCGGCTTGCCGAGGCCGCCGATCAGCTTCTCCTCGATCTCTTCGTGGCGCGCCAGGCGCACCACCAGCGCGTCCAGGAACTTTGCCCCGGTCTCCAGGTCGCCGCTCGTCAGGCAAGTCCGCACGTCGTCCAGCGCCTTGCG